>PWTP01000011.1 GCA_003563865.1 Dehalococcoidia bacterium | reverse complement strand
GTAGTAGTTCGGGTCTGGTTGAAACTGGTATGCAACCTGCCCGTTTGCTGGCTGACCATCACCGGCAGGGCATCAACATAAGTTGTTTTCAGTTTCGCAAGTTGTCTGAATTCAATTATTAAATCTACTACCGGATGGGTACCCTTAAGAGACTCCAGTACCGAGGCATCGGTTGAATAGCCACTTTTACTCCTTTTTCCGCCGGCAAGTTTCAACTCTTCAAAAAGAATCTGCCCCATTTGTTTGGGAGAATTGATATTAAAGCGGTGCCCGGTTTCATCATAAATGGTAGCTTCGAGTTCAATCAAGCGCTTTGCCAGACGCCTGGAAAGTCCATCCAGCAGGGCAGTATCAAGTAATATGCCGGACTTCTCCATTTCAATTAACACCGGAAGCAGTGGCATTTCCACTTCATCAAACAGGCGGTACAAGTTTTTTTCTTCAAGTTCGCTTTTAAAAATATTTGCCAGCCGCATGGTGGTTTCGGCATCTGCACAAGCATAATCTGATGCCAGTGAAACTTCTACCTGGCTCATATTAATCTGGTTTTTGCCGATGCCGGTAATCTGGGCAAGAGAAGTCATCTCTTCTCCCAGGCGGTTAAAAGCAAGTTCTTTTAAACCCAGCGCTTTTTCACCCAAAAGGTAAGCCGCAATCATGGTATCAAAGCTTAACCCCTTGACATCTATACCCAGGCCTGACAAAGCAGTAATATCAAATTTGGCGTTGTGGGCAATTTTAGGCTTGCCGGAATCTTCCATGGCCGGCTTTAAGGCATTTACGACCTCGTTAACCTCCAGCTGCTTAACCTGGTCCCAGCCGACATGCCCTAAAGGGATGTAGCAGGCTTCACCTTCTGCTATGGAAAAAGACAAGCCAACTACCGGTGATTCTGCCAGATTGAGGCCGGTGGTTTCGGTGTCAAAAGCAAAACTGCCGGCTTCATTCAGGCGTTTAACCAGTTTTTGAAGAGCCTCCCGGCAAGCCACAGTTGAATAGTTTAACTCTCGAGGAGCTTTTTTTAACCGAGAGTCATTAAAGCTGTCCTGCTTGCCAGAGCCGGAAAGCTCCTCCGGTGGCAGTTTACCCAGCAGGCTTGAAAACTCAAGCTGCTGAAACAGTTCAACCACCCGCTGGCGGTCGTAATGACTCAAACGGCAGGATTCAAGATCCAGTTCCAGCGGCATGTCGGTGATTATGGTTGAGAGTTTTTTACCCTGAAGGGCTGTATTCTCGTGCGTTATAAGTAATTGCTTCAATTTTTCAGGTTGAACCTGGTTAATATTATCATAGATGTTTTCAATGCTGCCGTAACTGTTGATGAGTTTAACCGCTGTTTTGGGGCCGATACCGGGTACACCCGGGATGTTATCAGTTGAATCTCCTACCAGGGCTTTGTAATCGGCAATCCGGGCAGGCTTAACACCAAATTTAGCTTTTACCTCAGCTTCGTCATACAGTACGGTATCACTGAACTGGCGTCCGGCTTTTGGATATAATACCTTGACGCCGGGGCGTACAAGCTGCATGGCATCAGCATCACCGGTAACTATTATTACCTGAATGTCCTTAGCCTGGCCCTGGAGGCTCAATGTGCCCAGAATATCATCGGCCTCATAGCCATCCATTTCAAACAGGGGAATGTTAAAGGCTCTAACCAGTTCTCTAACTATCTCGAATTGCGATATAAGGTCGGCGGGTGTTTCCGGGCGGTTGGCTTTATATTCTTTATATAAAATATGTCGAAAAGTAGGGGCCTTTCTATCGAATGCAACCGCTGTATATTCCGGGGCAATATCATTTAAAACTCTTAGTAGTGTGGCTGAAAAGCCATAAACTGCATTCACCACTTCTCCATTTTTGGCAGTTAGTGGAGGGAGTGCATGGTAAGCCCGGTGTACCAGGGCATTGCCATCAAAAATGACCAGCACACTTTTTGACATGAACCTATTATATCAGATAGCCAGGTAAAAAATTTTTGATGAATCCCTGGGAAGTGAGTTTACATAATATTCCTGGCAGACGGGACAATCAGGCTGAAGCCGTGCTTTTTATAAGTTCTTTAACCGCTTTGGCTGAAGCTGCCAGTTGTTTTTGCTCAAGCTTGGTCAGTTCAAGCTGAATGATAGATTCCACTCCGTTTTTGCCCAGTCTGACCGGTACGCCAAAGACGATGTCTTTAAGACCGTACTCACCATTAAGGTAAACCGCACAGGGCATTATTTCCTGGGAGTCGGTAAGAATAGCCTCTGTCATGCTTGCAGCTGCGGCCGATGGGGCATAATAAGCGCTTGAAGTCTTAAGCAGGCTTACAACTTCGCTTCCTGCACCTATGGTGTTTTCGACAATGCCTGATATAACACTCTTGGGCAGCATCTTGTTAAGTGGTGTGCCGCGTACCGAATTCAAGCGGGGGATTATAACCATATTCTGGCCGTGTTCACCAAAAACATAGGCGTTAACATCAGTTACCGGCACTTTCAGCTCTTTTGATATTAAATAGGCCATCCTGGCACTATCAAGAACTCCGGACAGGCCAATGACTTTCCGTGATTCAAAAGCACTTTGTTTAAGAGCCAGGTATGTCATGGCATCTACCGGGTTGGTTACCATTAAAATTATGGCATCCGGTGAAGAGCAGGTAACATGTGTGACAACTTCCTTTATGATACCAGCATTTATTCCGGTCAACTGGTCTCGGGTCATACCGGGTTTGCGGCTGGCCCCGGAAGTAATAATAACTATATCCGAACCTTGTGTGTCCCGGTAATTATTGGTGCCGGTCACAGTGGAATTAAAATTGAGTACATATGAAGAGTGGGCTATATCGAGAGCCTTTCCCTGGGGAAGTCCTTCTACAATATCAAGCAGTATGATATCTGCCAGATTCTTTTCGGCCAGGCGTTGGGCGGTAGTTGCCCCTACACTCCCGGCTCCAATTATGCTTACTTTTGCCATGGCTAACCCAGCTTTTCTATTATGGCATCAGCCACTTGAGAAGTTCCTACAGCCTGGTTGCGCTTGTTTTCCGGCAGAAGGTCGTATGTAACCCTTTTACCTTCCGAAACAACCGCAGCGATGGCGTTCTCAAGCCTGTTGGCCGCCTCGCTTTCATTAAGATGGTGCAGCATCATTACACCCGAAAGCATTTGAGCCATCGGGTTGGCTTTGTTTTGACCCTTATACTTGGGGGCACTGCCATGAGTTGGTTCAAAAAGAGCTGCTTCATCGCCGATATTGGCACCCGGGGCAAGCCCCAACCCGCCAACCAGCCCGGCACCCAGATCTGAAATAATATCGCCGTATAGATTCGGGCAGGCCACAACATCAAACTGGGCCGGGTTTTTTACCATCTGCATAGTCATATTATCGATTATACGGTCTTCAAATTCTATGTCCGGATATTCTTTGGCAATATCCCGGGCTACTGAGAGGAAGAGCCCGTCTGAAAACTTCATGATGTTGGCTTTGTGTAAAGCAGTAACTTTTCTGCGATTGTTTGTTCTGGCATAATTGAAAGCATACCGCACTATTCTTTGAGTGCCGGTAACTGAAATGGGCTTGATGGACAAACCTGAGTCAGGTCGGATTTTTGCTCCTGACAGCTTTTCTATAGATGCTATTATTTCAGTTGCTTCTCTGGTCCCTTTTTCAAACTCGATTCCGGCATACAGGTCTTCAGTGTTTTCTCTTACAACCACAATATCAACGTTATTAAAATGGGTCGGAGTGCCGGCATAGCTTTTACAGGGCCTTATGCATGCATAAAGGTCAAGAATCTTTCTTAATGAGACATTAACACTTCTAAAACCGTAACCAACCGGTGTAGTAATAGGACCTTTTAAGGCAATCTTATTTCTGCGTATGGATTCAATCACATGTTCCGGCAGCGGAGTACCATATTTTTCAATCACGTCCACTCCGGCATCAACTATGTCCCAGTTAAATTCTATTCCGGTGGCTTCAAGAACGCGTTTGGTTGCCTCGGTTAACTCGGGGCCGATGCCGTCACCGGGAATTAATGTAATGTTATAAGCCACTTATCTAGAGCCTCCTGAAAGAATAGATTACGGTTATAGTTTAAAATCGCCGTGTTTGGTTATATACGGCATCAAACCACCCTCGTTTAGGATATTAAGCATAAATTCGGGTATGGGTTTAAAGCTGATCAGTCTACCGGTGGTCAGGTTATTGATACTGCCTGCGGGCATATCTATTTCAAGCCGGTCTCCATCATTAATCCGGTCAGTATCACAAATAAGCACCGGCAACCCCCGGTTAATGGCATTACGAAAGAAAATCCTGGCCACTGATTTTACCAGTACTGCACTTACACCTGCCATTTTTATTACCAGCGGTGCATGTTCACGGCTGGAACCGAGCCCGAAATTTGAACCACCTACCACAAAATCGCCCGGTTTTACCTTAGATGCAAATTCAGTGTCGGCATCCTCCAAAACATGTTTGGCCAGTTCCGGCAGATTGCTTCGCAGGTGTGCCAGCCTGCCGGGTACTATATGGTCGGTGGAAATATTATCCCCGAATTTAAAAGCTTTACCTTTTAACATTAAAGCACCTCACGGGGATCGGTGATCTTGCCCGTAATGGCTGATGCTGCCGCAGTAGCCGGGCTGCCAAGGTAGATGTAGCTTTCGGGGTTGCCCATGCGCCCCTTAAAGTTACGGTTGGCAGTGGAAAGGCAGACCTCCTCATCGCCCAGGGCACCCTGGTGCAAGCCCAGGCAGGGACCGCAGCCGGGTGGTATTATTAGGGCTCCGGCAGAAATAAGGGTATCGATATAGCCCTTTTTCAGAGCTTCTCTGTAAACAGCTGGTGAAGCCGGGCCAATAATCAGCCTGGTATGAGAGTGCCTGCTTCTTCGCTTCAAAATGCTGGCAGCTATTTCAATATCCTGCAGCCGTCCATTGGTACAGGTTCCAATTACAACCTGGTCTACCTTAATGTTTTGCAGCTCTTTGACGGTGGCAGTGTTATCTACAGTATGCGGTTTGGATAAAGTCGGTTCAAGGTTGTCCAAATCTATGTTGATGGTCTTTTCATAGTTAGCATCCTGGTCGGCTGAAAGGGGTTTATAATCTGCCTCGCGTCCATTTACTTTTAGATAATCATAGGTCATCTCATCAGAAGGGAAAAGGCCGACTTTGGCACCGGCCTCAATGGCCATGTTGGCAATGGTCAATCTATCAGCTACCGGCATGCCAGAAATTGAACTGCCTCCAAATTCGAGTGCTTTATAGGTTGCCCCGTCTGCCCCGATTTTGCCTATCAAGTGAAGAATCAGGTCTTTTGCATAAACCCCTTCCTGAAATTTGCCGCTTAACATAATATAAATAGTCTCAGGTACTCTGAACCAGGTTTTGCCCAGCGCAAAAGCTACTGCAATATCTGAAGAACCCATTCCGGTTGCAAATGCCCCCAGGCCGCCTGCTGTTACTGTATGCGAATCAGCTCCTACAATAACATCACCCGGTTTTGCCAGTTTTTCAGCCACAACCTGGTGGCAAACGCCTTCACCGACATCTGAAAGAATACAACCTGTTTCTCTGGCAAAATGTCGCAAGAAGATGTGATCGTTGGAAAGAGCCCTGTTGGGGCTTGGCGCGGCATGGTCTAAAAACAAAACCGTTTTTTCATGGTTGGCCAGCTCCTTGAAACCGGCTTGTGTAAATTCGCGTAACGTCAGCGGGCCGGTAGTGTCTTGAACAAAAGCCAGGTCAACGTTCGCAATAGCTATGTCACCGGCTTTTTGATCACTGCCGGATTTGGCTGAAAGTATTTTTTCAGCTAGCGTTTTTCTCAATACTGTATTCCGTCCTTAAAAGCCTTAACAGGCGTTTGGTTTATAAGATTATTTCTATTTGGGGCCGATTATTGCCAGCACATCATCCCGGGCAACGTAATCACCACCCTTGTAGTTTAGCTTGCGGATGATCCCGTCAACCGGTGCCGGCAGGTCAATAGCCATTTTCATGGCTTCAAGCACTAATACATTATCTCCAGTTTTAACTTCATCGCCTTCTTTTAACTCATAACGGATTATAATACCCGGCATTGGGGCATATATTCCGGTTTCTCCTTCAGCTGGTATCCCCTGGTCAACCGGTGGTGCTGTGGGTGCCGGCGCTTCGGTTTTTTTAGGTGGAGATGGCATGGCTACAATATGCTCTCGGGGAGGGGCATCTCCATCGGCCGGTTCAACACCAATGGTCAGAACATTTTCTCCAAGATATATATTGTAGCGCCGGTAGCCTTCTGGTGACGCAGTCTGCGTGCTGCCTGGTTCTACCAGCAAGCCGCTTTTAGCTTTTTTAACAAGTTCATCCTCTTGTTTGATATTTTCCATGGTTTTACCAACCGTTTCGGGTGGCGGTGTTTCTTTGCCGTATTTCCAGTTAAGAAACCGTTTGCCGGTAGTGGGGTAAAGGGCATAGATTAAAACATCACCCATATCTTCGGTGAGTTCTTTTATCTCCTCTTTGGCCTTTTCCAGTTCCGGTTCAAGCACGTCTGCCGGTCGGCAGGTTATGGGTTCTTCTCCTCGTTCGTAACCCTTCAAGACCTGCTTCTGGACGTTTTTATCTACCGGCTTCGGCGGGCGGCCGTACAGGCCATAAATATAATCCTTAACCTGGGATGAAACTACCTTATAGCGGCCGAAAAGTACGTTTTGAACCGCTTGAATACCTACAATCTGGCTGGTGGGAGTTACCAGGGGAGGATAACCCAGTTCTTTGCGGACTTTAGGTAATTCCTCATATACTTCATTGATCCGGTCAAGCGCATTTGCTTCTCTTAATTGCGATACAAGGTTGGAAATCATGCCACCCGGAACCTGGTGCATAAGCACTGCTGTGTCGATGGATGACATTCGGGTGCCGTCCATAAAATCGCGGTATTTAGGGGCAATCTTTTCAAGCTGTTGGCCCAGTTCGAACAGCAGGTTTAGGTCAAGCCCGGTATCACTGGGAGTCCCCTCGAGTGCTGCTACAAAAGGCTCAACCGAAGGGTGTGAAGTGCGTAATGCAAACGGAGCAATACAGCAGTCAATTATATCAACCCCGGCATCAATAGCTTTCATAAATGCCATTGAAGCCATGCCGGAGGTATAATGGCTGTGAAGGTTTACAGGTATCTTGGTGTTTTCCTTCAGTGCTTTTATCAGTTCATAAGCATCATCCGGGCTGATAATGCCGGCCATATCTTTTATGCATAAAGAATCAGCCCCCATTTCTTCGAACTTTACCGCTTTTTCTATGTAGTAATCCAGGTTATACACCGGGCCGCCCATTTTACGCTCGGTCAGAGAATAACTGATGGCGAGCTGAGCGTGTTTACCACATTCTTTAACAGTAGACAGCGCAGGTTCAAAATTGCGCTCGTCATTTAAAGCATCAAATACACGGAATATATCTACCCCGGTTTCAGCTGCATGCTTAACAAAGGCAATAACCACATCATCCGGATAATGCCTGTACCCCACCAGATTTTGGCCCCTGAGTAACATTTGAAGCGGTGTTTTTGGGGCTGCCTTTTTAACCTCGGCCAGCCTTTCCCACGGGTCTTCGTTTAAAAACCGTGTGGGCACATCAAATGTAGCGCCACCCCATACTTCCAGCGAATAAAAGCCCACCTTATCCAGCCCCGGAGCCATGGCAAGGATATCATCGGTGCGCATGCGGGTAGCCAGCAATGACTGGTGCCCGTCACGCAGGGTAAGGTCGGTTATTCTTAATTTCTTCTTTTCCATCCCGGGAACCTCTCTCTTTGAATCAATAATTGGCCTTATTTAACAAACTGAATAGAAAGTGAAGGTGCGCCACCTGGGAAAGTGCCGTAGCGGCTATAATAACATAACGGCTTTAGAGGGGCAAGTTATATGACCAACGATTTTCTTATTACAAGGTGCTGTTTTAACATAACCGGTAATGGCCGGTTGCATCTTTATTTGCTTTGGCTGCCGGATTGCGTTACATGGCCGGCCATTAACGGAACCATTATCTGAACATCAACTAATCCACCACTGGAAAGTCTGCCAGTTCCTTCAGGCTTACATACAACGTAAAGTGAATCTGCCATGGATTGCAGGCGGCTGATTTCGGGATAAAGAGTTACTTTGTAGCTGCCATCTGTGTCACAAAACAGGTTGGCCCTTCTAAATTCTGTCCAGGCAGAGTGCCTGCCTTTTAGGGGTTCGGCAAGCCTGGCTTTGATCGAAAAAAAGGGAGGTCCATCTTGGCCGGCCATATGTAATATACCGGGAAGAGCCAGCTGTAAAAAAGCCATTTCATTTGAGGGTGGTCCTCCCGGTAGGCAGAACACCGGTTTTTGTTTCAGTAGTCCAAATGATATGCC
>PWTP01000140.1 GCA_003563865.1 Dehalococcoidia bacterium | reverse complement strand
CAGCGGCTTGAAATCCCTTGATTACAGTTTAAATAGCATATAAAATAGTATCAGCAGTAAAATTAGAGGAAATCAGCCCGTGGAAATAAAAGGGGCTCGCCCGGTACCTTCATATTAAGGCCGAACGGGGAATAACCATTATTAAGGGTTGATAGGCTTATTATGTTTAAAGGGAGGGTTATTTGCCCAAAGTAACAGCAGACGACCTGGATAAACTGCTTAATATTTTACCACCGCACATACACGAGCCCTTAACCAGACAACCGGATATAGACTCGCTGCTGGAAGTTGTTATGGATCTGGGTAGAATACCCAGTGCCCGTTTGTTTGGCTGCGAGATAAATCTAACCTCTCGCGAAGTAACCCAGGAAGACATAGATTATGTCACTAATCAAATAGGCTCCTTTGGTGATGATAACCGCGCCGGTATTGAACGCACTTTGCACCGCATTTCTGCCATCCGCAACCGGGGCGGCAATATTGTCGGCCTTACCTGCCGTGCCGGCCGGGCAGTATTTGGCACCATAAAGGTTATTGAAGACCTGGTCCAATCCGGTAAAAGTGTACTTTTGCTTGGACGGCCGGGCGTCGGTAAAACCACCATGCTAAGAGAAGTTGCCCGGGTTCTGGCCGATGATATGAACAAGCGGGTAATTGTGGTAGATACTTCCAACGAAATTGCCGGTGATGGAGATATACCACATCCGGCCATCGGTAAAGCCAGGAGAATGCAGGTAGCTACCCCCACCATGCAGCATTCAGTAATGATTGAGGCGGTGGAAAACCACATGCCCGAGGTAATAATAATTGATGAAATTGGCACCGAGCTTGAAGCACTGGCAGCCCGCACTATAGCCGAGCGTGGTGTACAGCTGGTGGGCACTGCTCATGGCAATACCCTGCAAAACCTGATGCTTAACCCTACCCTGACCGACCTTATCGGTGGCATTCAGGCAGTTACCCTAAGCGATGAAGAAGCTAAACGGCGCAGTACCCAGAAAACTATCCTGGAACGTAAAGCTCCGCCCACCTTTAATATTGTAGTAGAAATCCAGGACCGGGATATAGTGGCAGTCCACCCGGATGTTACGGTGGCAGTTGACGGTTTATTACTTAACCAGCCTGTACCTACTGAAATCCGTTCTCTGGACGAAAATGATGAGGTAAAAATTGAGCGCATCGAACCGGCTAAACCGGACCGCAAATCCAGGCGCAGCCGGCCCGGTTCAAGCGTTGAAACCCATAAACTGCCACACATGTACCTGTTTGGTGTAAACCGCGAGCGGCTTGAGCAGATGGCCCGCGAGTTACGGCTTAACTTAAATATTACCAATAACCTTTCACAGGCCGATATTCTGGTAACCTCCAAATCTTATTACCAGCGTAAACCGCAAAAGGTGCGTGATGCAGAAGCAGCTAACCTGCCGATTTATGTATTGCGCAAACACTCTAATTCCCAGCTCAAGCAGTTGTTATCAACCCTTGACAAAAGGGTAAAAGAGAAAGAATACGATACCCTGCCGGCAACCGAAACTGCTATCAAAGAAGCTGAAGATGCCGTTTTCAGGCTCAAAAACGGAGAGGGCGAGGTTGTGCTGAGCCCTCAAAGCGCCTACATCCGCCGGCTGCAGCACCTGATTGCTGAACGCAATGCTGTTTTAAGCCACAGTATTGGCAGTGAACCCAGAAGAAGAGTCAGGCTATCTCATGAGATGGAACGGTGAACAAGAACTCGTTGTTCATAGCTTTTGAAGGCCTTGACGGTTGCGGGAAAAGCCTTCAGGCACAAACCCTTTACTCAAATCTTCAAAGCCGGACTATCCCGTCAATACTGCTGCACGAACCCGGTTCCACTCCGCTGGGAGAAGAGATCAACCGGCTACTCAAATGGTCTGGCAAGATAGCCCTCGATCCACTAACCGAACTGCTGTTATTCAATGCTTCGCGTGCCCAGCTGGTTAAAGAAGTTATTATCCCTTCTCTTGACCAGGGAATGGTGGTAGTAATAGACCGCTTTACCGATTCCACACTCGCTTACCAGGGTTATGGAAGAGAACTTGACCTTGAAATGGTAACTGAAATTAATAATATTGCCACCCGTGGCTGCCAGCCAGATTATTCCATTCTGCTTGATATATCTCCCGAAGAAGCCCTTAAACGCCAGAAAGCCGGCAAAGACCGCTTTGAAGCTGAAAACCCGGCTTTTCACCGCAAAATAAGGCAGGGATATCTGACTATAGCCGAAGAAGAGCCCGAAAGGTGGCTGGTTATTGACGCCACACTAAGCAAAGATATCATCAGCCAGATTATCCGGGAAAACGTAAACCGCTACCTTATTCAGCCGGAGCTGTAAAATGGCAAGAGTAAAAGTGGCAGTTGCCTTAAGTGGAGGAGTTGACTCTGCTGTGGCAGCTGCATTACTCAAAGAGCAGGGTTACCAGGTAGCAGGGCTTACCATGCACCTGTACGCATCCGGCTCCAAACCAGCCATTGATGCAGCCCGCAACATCACGGCAAAACTGGGTATCCCACATTACGTCTTAAGCCTGAGTGACGAGTTTGAGCAAAGTGTAATCAGCCCTTTTTGTTATGAGTACCGGCAGGGAAGGACGCCCAACCCCTGTGTTATTTGTAACCGTAACTTAAAATTTGGTTTGCTGCTTGATTATGCCCGCAAATCAGGAGCCAAATATCTGGCCACCGGCCATTACGCCCAAATTGAAAAGGGGGAGAAAGGCTACCGGCTGCTAAAAAGCAGGGATAATTTCAAAGACCAGTCTTACTTTCTGTATACCCTCAACCAGGAAAAGCTGTCCCAATGCCTGTTTCCCGTTGGCCACCTTGAGAAGGGAGAAGTGACCCGTTTGGCTGAATACTTTAAACTGCCGGTCTCAACCAATAGTGAAAGCCAGGATATATGTTTTCTAAAAGACAGAGATTACCGGAAGTTCTTAAAACAGCGGCTGGCTCCAAATCCGGGGCCGATATTAAACCAGGCCAGAGAATGGATTGCCAACCATGAAGGTATTTATAACTACACCATCGGCCAGCGTCACGGCTTGAACCTGGGTGGCCCGGATAAATTATATGTGATCAGGCTCGATTATCCCGGTAACACGGTTGTAGTGGGCCCTGAGTCAGAGCTATTATACCGGCACTTGAAAGCTAGCGGCCTGTCGTGGATTTCGGGAAGCTTCCCCGCTGAAAAAGAAAATATAACTGCCAAAATAAGGTGCAGAGCTCCTGAAATCAAGGTGCAAATTACGCAACAGGACAGCTATGCAGATGTTTATTTTTCCCGCACAGTAAAATCGGTTGCCCCCGGCCAGAGCATTGTTTTTTATTGTGGAGATGAAGTGCTCGGGGGTGGTATAATCCAGGATTAGTTATGTCGGCCAAAATCCCGAGTTTTAAATTTGAAAGGCTGTTTGCCAGCCAGGGATATCTGTTGATTGCCGGAATTGATGAAGCCGGCCGTGCACCTCTGGCCGGGCCAGTGACTGCCGGAGCGGTTATTCTTGACCTTGATCTGGCTGCGATCTGGCTGAAAGATGTGCGTGACAGCAAACTGCTTTCAGCCAATAAACGGGAATACCTTGAAGAAATCATTAAGAAACAGGCTATTTCTTATGGGGTTGGTTTTGTATCCAGCCAGGAGGTAGACCAGGACGGCATTGCCAGGGCAACCAGGATAGCAATGAAAAAGGCCATTGATATGCTGAAACCACAACCTGATGCACTCATAATAGATTATTTCCGCCTGCCGGAGGCCAATCTGCCACAAAAGGGAATAACCGGTGGCGATGGCTGCTGTTTGAGTATTGCTTGTGCTTCAATCCTGGCTAAAGTTGCCCGTGACCGTCTGATGATTGAAATGGACAGATGTTACCCCGGATATGGCTTTTCGCATAATAAAGGTTATCCCACGCCCAAACACCTGGAATCAATAAAACAGCTCGGTCCGTGCCCCATTCACCGCCGCTCCTTCCACCCCATAAAACCACGCCTGGGCCTGGTTTATGAAAGCTAAAGAAACCGGCTGGCTGGCCGAAAAAATTGCTGCCGGTTTCCTGGGCAAAAAGGGCTACCGTATTCTTCATACCAACTACCGTACATATATCGGAGAAATTGATATAATAGCCACCAGTGCTAATGAGCTGGTTTTTGTTGAAGTAAGAAGTAAAACCGGTAACTGTTTTGGGAGGCCGGAAGAATCAATTAACCAGGCCAAAAAGAAAAAATTGATTGCTCTCTCCCGGATTTACTGCCAGCAACACACAGATTTGCCTGAAAATTACCGCATAGATATTGTGGCCATAATGATGGATGCAAATGGCAAAGCCACCAGAATAGAACATATTATCAATGCCATAGAAGCAAACGGGTTTTTTTAACCTGCCGGTGGTTTTGTGTTAAAATGTCTGGCTTTATAACTATGGACAATACCGATTTTAACTCCTCCAGTATTAACGCAATGCGTATTATAGATGCCAGCTTGAACCGTGTCGGTGAAGGCTTAAGGGTTCTTGAGGATATTGCCCGCCTCGGCTTAAGCAACCCCCGGTTAACCCGGCAGCTAAAAAACATGCGGCACCGGCTGGAGGAAGTACCGTGGGCTGATAAAAAGAACCTGTTGGCCTCGCGGGATGCAACTGGTGATGTTGGCGCTTTTCTTGAAACCGATACCGGCAGCTCCGGCCCGGATCTGGGTAATTTTATTGTTGCCAACGCCAGACGGGCTGAACAAGGTTTAAGGGTTATTGAAGAACTGGCCAAAATGGAGACAGTTAGCATCGATAGTGAAATATACAAACAAGCCCGCTTCAACCTTTATACACTGGAAAGCGAAATGGTTTCAATGCTAACCCGTAGGGGCAAGCAAAACCGCATTAAAGGCCTGTGTGTTGTTCTTGATGCAAAGTTTTTGGGTAATTATTCTTATGTTGACATGGCTCGGGCGGTTATCAAAGCCGGCACCCGGGTTGTTATTATTGGAAAAGTCAAAGGCACCGACCGGGAAGTTTTCAAAATTACAAGCGACCTGAGAGAGTTATGCTCTCAAACAGATTCTCTGCTTATTATTAACGGCCGCCTGGACCTGGCACTGGCATGTAATGCTGATGGCCTGCACTTACACCAACATGATTTGCCGGCCGGTATTGCCAGAAAGTATTTGCCGGTTGACACTCTGGTTGGTGTTTGTGCTTCTTCTGCCAGCCAGGCTACTCAAGCCGAATCTGAAGGAGCTGACTTTATAACATCCGGGCAAATATTTGCCAGTGAAATTAAGTTTTGTGACAAAATTATCGGCATCGAAGCACTCAAGCAAATCCGAAAGGCTTCCAGCCTGCCTGTAGTTGCTATTGGAGGCATAAATCATGCTAACATAGGCCTGGTTGTTTCAGCTGGAGCTGATGCGGTAGCCGTCAATGCACCGGCTGCATTTGATACCAGCTTTACCGGTGCTTTTCGCAGATTATCAGATACTGTTGACCAATAACTTTAAGAATTAGTGGCCTGAAACGGTAAAAGGATTCAGGCCACTAAAATATATATTATAAAAGGAGGATTAATTTGGAGTTAGTTGTCAGTTTACTAGCTGGCTTACTAGGGGTTGCAGTTGCCGGGTTTATGGCCCGGTTTGTTATGAAACAACCCCAGGGGACACAAAAAGTTCGGGAAATTTCAAATGCTATTAAGGAAGGTGCCATCGCCTTCCTGGGAAGAGAGTACCGCATTCTTGCCATATTCGTAGTTGCGGTTACCCTTATCCTTGGTTTTATACCACTTCTTGGATGGTTTGTAGCTCTGAGCTTTATTTTTGGAGCAATCTGCTCGGGACTTGCCGGTTATATCGGCATGAGCGTTGCCATCAGGGCCAACTCGCGTACTGCAGCTGCAGTACAGCACGGTTTGAACCACGGCCTGAAGGTATCTTTCCGAGCCGGAGCGGTTATGGGCATGAGCGTGGTCGGTATAGGCATACTGGGCCTGACCCTGCTGTTTTTCATCTTTAACACCCATGCTGACTTTGTTCAAATCATACCCGGATTCGGTTTCGGCGCATCATCGGTAGCCATCTTTGCCCGCATTGGTGGCGGCATCTATACCAAGGCGGCCGATACCGGTGCCGACATTGTCGGCAAGGTCGAAGAAAATATTCCGGAAGACGATCCCCGGAATGCCGCCGTCATTGCCGATTTTGTTGGTGATAATGTAGGCGATGTAGCCGGAATGGGGGCTGACCTTTTTGAGTCCTACGTGAGCTCAATCATTGCTACCACTGCTCTGGCCACCATTGCTGTAATGTCACCCGCCCTGGGCCTGTCACTGGTACCCAGCGAAGCAGCAGGCTGGTTCTTGCCCTTAATGGTTGCTGCCGGAGGTATACTGGCATCCATTATCGGCATCTTGTTAATTCGCGTCGGTGAAAAGCTTGAAATGACTGCGCTGCTAAACGCCCTTAGGCGCGGCACATTCGCTGCAGGAATTCTGGCAGCTTTATTTGCTTATCTTGCCGTGACATTACTTGGAATTGATATCAGGGTCTTCTGGGCTATTTTAGTCGGCCTGGTAACCGGCATACTCATTGGTGAGAGCACCAACTACTTCACATCCTATGTGTACAAACCCACCCTGAAAATAGCCGAGGCATCCCAGACCGGGGCCGGAACTAACATTATTGCCGGTTTTGGCAACGGCCTGTTAAGTACTTTACCACCAATAGTGTTTATCACCATTGCCGTAGTCTTGGCCTATCAGCTGGCAGATGTATATGGAGTGGCAATTGCCGGTGTAGGCATGCTTTCCACCCTCGGTATCCAGGATGCAACCGATGCCTATGGCCCGGTAGCTGATAATGCCGGTGGAATTGTTGAAATGAGCGGGCTTCCCAAAGAAATCCGCGAGCGAACCGATGCCCTCGATTCACTGGGCAACACAACTGCTGCTACCGGCAAGGGCTTTGCCATTGGTGCAGCCGGACTTACTTCTTTAGCTTTACTCTTTGCATATTCACAGGCTGTAGGCATTACAGTGGTTAGCCTGCTTGATCCTACAGTATTAGCCGGTTTATTCCTGGGCGCACTCTTACCAGCGGTATTCTGTGCACTTACAATGGAAGCCGTAGGTAAAACAAGTTTTTCTATAGTTAATGAAGTTCGCCGGCAGTTCAAAGAAATCCCCGGATTAATGGAAGGTACTGCCAAGCCTGAATATGCCAGGTGTGTAGACATTTGCACCAAAGATTCGCTTAAGCAAATGGTTTTACCAGGCCTTATAACCATTTTGTCACCCATACTGGTCGGTTTGATACTGGGGCCGATAGCCCTTGGTGGCTTCCTGGGTGGAGCCATAGCCACCGGCCTGGTTCTGGCCATTACTTTTGCAAACGCAGGTGGCTCCTGGGACAACGCCAAGAAATGGATAGAGACGGGTGCCTACGGTGGAAAAGGTTCGGTTGCCCACAAGGCTTCGGTAGTTGGAGATACAGTCGGAGACCCGATGAAAGACACATCCGGTCCGTCACTCAATATCATGATTAAGCTTATAACCATTATCTCACTGGTGCTGGCACCGGTATTTGCCAGTTTTAACGGAATTCTCTAAGGAGATCTGCAATATACAAGTTACCCTGGCGCTCGGCTTCGATTGTAGTTTCGGGGCCATGCCCAGGGTAAACTTTTGTCTCGAGAGGTAATTTTATAACCTGCCTGAGGCTTTGCATAATTTGAGCTTCACTGCCTCCAGGCAGATCTATCCTGCCTATGCCCTGGCAAAACAGCAGGTCACCACTAAATAATGCATCCTGGCATTGAATACAAATGCTTCCCTTTGAATGTCCCGGGGTATGCATAACTTTTAGAGTTAAGCCGGCTAAATCCATATCCTGCCCGTCTTTGAGAAACTCATCCGGTTCAAAACCGGCTTGTTCCATACCCAGCATAAAGGCAAGCCGTTTATCTTTTACCAGATCAAGGTCGTCTTCATGCATCAGCACTTTAGCACCAGTGCCTTCTTTCAACTCTTTAACTCCCATAATATGATCAGGGTGACCGTGAGTAAGTACTATTGTCTCGAGCTTTATGTTAAGTTGTTTTAAGCGTCCGGCGATGCGCCTCCCCTCTGCTCCCGGGTCAATAACCACCGCCCGGCCGGAATTTGAACCCGATACTATGTAACAATTGGTTTCAAAAGCACCTACCGTAATGGTTTCTATTAACATTGATTAATTCTCCTGCCAATTTGCGGTAAAATTTAAAAAAAGTCTAGCATCACCTCCGGCAAGCAGGCAAATCATGCCGTACTCTTTCTTTGACACTTTGCCTCAAAAGCTGGTATTTTTAACCTGTCCTTCGAATATTATGGAAGCTCAAACCGTTGTTTATATTATAATCATACTTGGCGCTGTCT
>PWTP01000055.1 GCA_003563865.1 Dehalococcoidia bacterium | reverse complement strand
GGGGGGTTTGGAGTGCTGCTGGTATCCAGCTTTGTAATGATTCGCGATTTTGGTATTGCAACCGTTATCGGTGTTTTGCTGTGCCTGGTAGTAACACTTACCGTTATGCCGGGGCTTATGGTATGGTATGATACTTTAAGGCAAAAACAGCAGACAAAAAGAAAGAATAAAAAAGCAACTGGATAATTTCCTGACATCTGATGCTAGAGCTGAAATAAACTTGCAGGCGGAGGGAAATTTGGAATGAGAACAGACAACAGCATGCCACAAAACAAAGTTCTTGGCATAGGCGGGAGCCCTAGAAAGGGAGGCAATTCGGATGTGCTTTTAAAGCACATCCTGGCAGGCGTGCAGGCTGAGAATGTTGCGGCTGAGACCATCCAGTTAAGAGATTTCCAATATAAGCCTTGCACAGGTTGCGAGATGTGCCAGAAGAGCTATCAGTGTAAGGGGTTGCAGGACGGGATGCAGCTCATATATCCAAAAATTATACAGGCTCGCGGGTTGGTACTTGTTTCACCAACACACAATTAT
Organism: Dehalococcoidia bacterium; assembly: GCA_003563865.1. Classification (GTDB taxonomy): domain Bacteria; phylum Chloroflexota; class Dehalococcoidia; order Dehalococcoidales; family CSSed11-197; genus CSSed11-197. The sequence goes on along the minus strand of PWTP01000055.1, from coordinate 8,139 downwards.
AATGTAACCGCCTGGATAAAGGCTTTTTTGGACCGCCTTTATTGCCTTTACATGTTTACCGATGATAGACCCAGGGGTTATTCCAGCTCTCTTTCAGGGCAGAACCGTAAAGCTGTAATAGCAGCCATTGGCGAGCAACCTTCATATGAAGAAGCCATTGGTTTGTCAATGGATGCGCTAAGATTGCCGCTGGAAGGCCTGGGGTATGAAGTAATCGGGCAGATACCGGTTTTGGGAATTTTTGATAAAGGTAAAATTAAAACCGAGATAGCAATGCTTGAACAGGCTGAAAAGGCAGGGCGGAAACTGGCTGCCTTAATAAACAGTTAACTTATCCCGAGCATAAAAAAGAGGGGGCTTTAAGCCCCCTCTTTTTTATCGATCGCTCCCGATTTAGGGAAGCCAGGAATCAACAATGTCCTGGTTGTTGTCGATCCAGGTGCGGGCAGCAACGGCCGGGGCCATTCCATCTACACTGATCATGTACATGACTTCGCCGAGTTGATCGGCAGTAAGCGTCCAGTTCTCCAGGAAAGCTGTAACTTCAGGGAAGTCATCTCTGAATCCCTGCCTGGCGACAATTGCAATTTCTTCCTGTCCGCCCAGAGCTTCATCCGGGTCTTCAAGGATTTTTAAGTCATAGGCGGCAAATTTCCAGTGAGGCGCCCATCCGGTTACTACAATCCAATCACCGCTATTGTAGTAGCTGTCAAGCTCGGCCATCATGGCAGCTTCACTGGACTCGGACAGCTCCCAGTCCTCGAGGCCATAATTTGGCATCAGGGTGTTCCTGGTGGCTTCCATTAGTCCTGCACCCGGGTCGATGCCCACTATGCGGCCGCCAAACTCTTCTTCGTGATCGTTTAGTTCGGCGATTGAGTTGATGGTTACATAATCGGGCACTACCAGAGCCAATACAGCTCCTTCATACAGCGTGCCGATTCGGTCGACATTATTCTGGTGGGTTTCCCAGTACGACTGGTGCGTGTATGGAAGCCAGGCGGTGGTGATGAAGTCCTGGTCGCCAGTGGCGATTGATTCCCACATAACTCCGGCAGAAACGGAACTAAGATCTACCTGATAGCCCATGTCATCTAATATTTCCTTTGCAAGAAAGGCTTCTGCCTCTGCTCAGGCCCATTCAACATAGGGAATTTTAACAGTCTCTTCTTCTGCACAGCCACCTGCTAATCCGGCAGTCATGACTATCATTGCCAGTGTTGCTAAAATTGAATAACGAAATTTTTTTAGCATTTTTACCTCCTGTATTTTATTAGAGTTTTTGGGGTTGCCCTTTTAAAGGCGATAGCTCTACTAAACATCCCTCCTTTCTCTAGTATTTTTCAGACTGATATATTAAGCCGGGTGCGAACTTTCTTCTTTCATGCGGCGCTTCTTGATATATTTTATTATTCTGTCTGCCGGTGTTTCTTTTCCGGAGCCGATGTTTCGGCTAACCCGGTCCAGTACGATGGCAAGGATTACAATAGCCAGCCCGCTTTCAAAGCCTAAAGCAAGGTCAAGCCGGTTAACAGCCCGCATTACCTCTGCACCCAGTCCACCGGCCCCAATCATGGAGGCAATAACCACCATGGATATACCAAGCATAATACACTGGTTTACACCGGCCATTATAGACGGCAAAGAAAGCGGCAGCTCAACTTTTCTGAGTACCTGCCGGTCATTAGCGCCAAAGGCAACCGCCATTTCTTTCATGTCTTCCGGAACCTGAGTTATGCCAAGATAGGTAAGCCGCACCGGTGGTGGAATAGCAAAAATTATAGTGGCAAACAACCCCGGTACTACTCCTATGCCAAACAGCATCACTGCCGGTATCAGGTATACAAAAGGCGGCATGGTCTGCATGAAATCAAGCACCGGCCGCATAGCCCCTTCAAGTTTGGCGCTGCGGGTCATTGCGATGCCGGTAGGTATGCCGATTATCAGTGCAATGATAACAGCAACCACTACCAGCACCAGAGTGCTTAAGAGTTGTGGCCATAGGCCGATATTCCATACCAGTGCCAGGCCCACCATGCTGAGAATGGCAGTTGTCTTTGAGGTTATTAACCATATAAGCAGGCCAAAAATTAGTATGAGGATAACCGGTGGCACTGCTTCCATTCCACTACTCAATACACCGGTAATCGCATTTAAAACGGTTTTAATTCCGTCAAAAATAACCGACAGGTTGGCGATAACCCATCTGACAAACCACTCGATTGCTTCACCTATTTCCAGTTTGGGTAGTTCAAAGTTCAGCAATGCCGTCGCCCCCCTTCCTTTCATCCAGGGTATCTATCAGGGTGTTGTGGGTTATGATGCCTAGAAAGCGTTCGTTTTCATCAACCACTGCCAGTGCTTTTTCCGACTCACGAAGCACAGGGAAGATGTCACGCATAATGGTGTCGCCGGGAACCGAGCTTGCTTTACGAATAGCGTCTTTCAGGTTCGTTTCCCGCTTTTTTGACAATGCCACCAGGTCGTCTTTGTTGACAATGCCTACCAGGCGGTACCTTGGGCCAAGCACAAACAAATAGTCTGTGTCTGCCCTTTTCATCCTGTATAATCCTACAGATACACTTTCAGTTTCTCTGATTAACACATTCGGCCATTTTGAAATGCTGGAAGCATCCAGTATCTTGGATACATCGATACCGGTCAGGAACTTTTCTACATATTCGTTAGCTGGTTCGGCCAGGATTTCATCTGATGTACCAATCTGCTCGATGGCACCATCCCGCATAATGGCTATTTTATCCCCCAGGCGCAGGGCTTCATCAAGGTCGTGAGTAACAAAAACCACTGTCTTCTTGATTTCCCGTTGCAGGGTTAGCAGTTCCTCCTGCATTTCGGCACGGATCAATGCATCCAGCGCACCGAAAGGCTCATCCATCAGCAGGATGTCGGCATCCATAACCAGGGCTCTGGCCAGGCCGACCCTTTGTTTCATGCCGCCACTGAGCTCTGCAGGTAGCCGGTTCTTCCATTCCTCAAGCCCGACCGTAACCAGTACCTCTTCGGCTTTTTTGAGCCTTTGCTCTTTGGGCACTCCCCGTATTTCAAGCCCGAAGGCTACATTGTCGGCGATGGTGCGGTTGGGCAAAACAGCAAAGTGCTGAAAAACCATGCTGATTTTTTCTCCACGCAGCTTACGCAATTCTTTTTCAGGCATTTTTTCTATTGCTCGTCCATCAACCAGCAGTGAGCCACTGGTAGGCATCAGCAGTGCATTAATACAGCGTAGCAGGGTGGATTTACCTGAGCCGGAAAGGCCGATAAGCACAAATATCTCACCTTCAGCTACTTCAAAGTTAGCTCCGGCAACACCAAGAGTCAGGCCGGTTTCCTTCTGGATCTCGCTACGCGAGCAACCTTTATTAAAAAGTTCAAGGGCGTGGCCGGTATTATTGCCATAGATTTTTACCAGATTTTTGGCCTCTATTTTTGCTGTCAAAGCCTGGTCCTCTTTAAATAATAGTTCGGCCGCTTAGTAAAATATTTTAAAAATACATGATTCATTGAATACAAAAGCCCGGGAATAGTCTTGAATCTGCAGCTACCTCAACCGGGAGCAGGGAAAAAGCGTGCAACAAGTCCTTGCGGCTTAAATGCATTCGGCCATGAAATGTGCTTTGCTGGAAGGCATAAGGAATCAAATACCGGAACCCGGCATCTAATAAATCAGGAGAATGTCCTCAGATCGACTTTTTCATAATTATTCACCAAAAACATAACTCTGGCGGCAAGAGTCAATATAACTCACCCTGAGCTCGATGTCAACCCTGTAGCGGCTAAATTGACGAACAGACTGCTACGGCCAATTTGCGTTTTTTGCCTGACAGGGTATAAACTATCATCAACATAGCTCTAGAGGGAGGTTTATGCTGTTATCACAGTTTAAAGCCATTGGCCGAGAGCTCAGTGCCAGGGGCCTGGTAACTTCTCATAGTGGCAATTTGTCCGTCCGCTTTGATGAACGCATGGTAATTACCCGCCGGGGCTCTATGCTCGGTTCTCTGACTGAACAGGACCTTATCGAAACCGGAGTTAATAAAAATGACCGCTTTACCCCTCTTGCTTCATCTGAATTGCAGGTTCACCGGGCAATTTACCGGGCTACCAAAGCCCAGGCTATTGTGCATGCACATCCACCACATGCTACCGCTTTGTCAATGGTTGAAAAAGAAATTGTTCCTAAAGACGAATGGTACAATGTTATAGGCCGGGTACCGGTAATAGGTTGGGGGCAGGAAGTAAAACCGGGCAGTTTTTATAATGAGATTTCCGAAGCGTTGAAATGCCGTTACGTGGCGATGCTTTATGGCCATGGATGCTTTGCGGTTGGACAGTTGCTTGAAGAGGCCTTTAGCTTTACAACCGTACTGGAAGAAGCAGCCAAAGTTCTTTGCTTGTTGAAATCTCTTAATTCGAACGGCCTGGAACAGAAAAAATAAGTAAGCTTTTCACTATTCAATCGAAATAGCATCCCCTCTTAACCAAGCCAGTCAATTTTGCCTCATCGTTAATATTAATCAGGATATACCGGTGTGCACCAGTGCATATAGTTGGGGCATCTTCCCTGTATTACATCAAAATACAGCCTCTTGAGCTGTGTAGTTATCGAGCCGGCGCCGTTACTGTTTAATCTGTAGTGGTCAATTTCAGAAACAGGCGTCAAATGAGCTGCGGTTCCGGTCAAAAAGCACTCGTCTGCCTGATATAATTCGACCCGGTCAACCGGCCTCTCTTCGGTTTCAATGCCAAGCTCGTTACGCGCAAGGGTTATAACCGTATCACGGGTAATACCAACCAGAATGTTGTTATATACAGGGGGAGTGATTATGCGGCCGTTTTTGACCAGGAATATGTTTTCACCGCTGCCTTCGGCCACATGGCCTTCCGGAGTAAGCATAATACCTTCATCAAAACCGTTTTCAGCGGCTTCAGTTTTGGCAAAAGCATTATTAACATACATACCGGCAATTTTAACAGAAGGAGGAATGGTATTGTCTGCCGGGCGCCTCCACGTTGAAACGGAGCAGCGGGCACTTTCCATATCAAGATAAGCCCCCCATGGAATAATAAAAACCAGAAAATCATCATCAAGGTTGTGTAGCCTTACCCCCATCCCTTCAGTGCTTTTATAGGCGAGCGGGCGGATGTAGACGTCTTCTCTCAGGCTGCTTTTTTGGGCAAGCTGGACAGTAATGTCACAAAGCTCTGAGGTTGAATATTTTGGCTGCATTTTTAAAACCCTGGCGCCATTAATCAGGCGCTGGTAATGTTCTTTGAGACGGAAAAGGTACAGCTGCTTCTTTTCGGGATTCCAGTTGCCGCGAATACCTTCAAAAACGGCAGTTCCATAGTGTAATGCATGGGTCATTATCCCTATTTTAGCCTCCTCGAGCGGTGTAAAACGGCCGGTTAAAAAAGCATATGATGGCATTTTCTTTTAACTCCTAATCTTTAGTAAGATTTAATCAAGCCTGAAAAACAACAGGCAATAGTTCATGTTGATTGTTCCGGTTTGCCTTTTGCCAGCTCATTACCACATTTGCTGCAATATTGGTTATCTTTCGAAGCCGGAGTCAGGCAATTAGGGCATATAGTTACAGGCTTACTGCCTTTTTCCTGCCCGAAATAGAGCTTAACATGTGGCCAGGGAATCTCGATGCCTTCCTGATCAAAGGCTATTTTAACCCTTCGCCTTAACTCTCCGGTAACTGACCATTGCTCTATCGGCTTAACATCACCCAGTACACGTATATCAATGCCTGAATCGCCAAAATTTTGGACTCTCAAAACCTGAGGAGGAGTCTTGATCTTTGGGCCAAACACCTTATCGGTTGCCAATTCTTTCCCGACCCGGTTTAATACTTCAAACACCTTGTCAAGATCCTCGCCATAGGCAACTGGAACATCCAGCTTTACTCTGGCCCAATCCCGGGTATAATTTGAGGAGGTGCTGATTTCTCCGTTCGGGATAGAGTGAACTATTCCGTCCAGATCTCTCAAAACCGTACGCCTCAAGTTAATTTCCTCTACAGTGCCTACATGCCCGGCCACTTCAACCACGTCTCCTTTGTTATAGTGGTCTTCTATTAAGATAAAAAGCCCGCTAAGGAAATCCTTTATAAGGCTTTGGGCCCCAAAACCGATAGCTACACCCAGAACTCCGGCACCAGCCAGCAGAGGGGCAATGTTAATGCCAAGCTCACTAAGGAGCATAAATAATACAATCAGGGCGACAAAGCCCCCTATGGTAGCTGTTAATACAGAACTGAGCGTCTGGGCTCGGTTGTGATACCACAGCTTTGAGCACCGGCCCTTTGCCCTTATCTGCAAATACCTTTCAACCAGCTTGGGGATAGCCAGTGCTACTACGCGGTAGAAAAGTAAAGCTATAATAATTATTAAGAGGACGGGCATGCCACTTTCCAGTAGCCATGCTTGAATTCCTTCCAGGGTAATGTTGCCCATGACGCCTTCTTCAGAAAGAACAACAGCTACAATCGAGATGGCGATTACCATCAGCAGCAGGCCTGTTTTTAACCAGAAAATGACCGGCAGCATCTTTCCGGTCAGGGGTTTTTTACCCGCAGGCAATGACTTTGTCAGGAGGACGCTAAGCCGGCCCCGGCAGAAAAGCAGCAGAGCCAGTAAAAAAGTAGCCGCTCCCAGAAACCAGATGCTGTAGTGTGTAAACCATTGCCACACAGTAAAACTCCTGACATCATTTAATTTACCGCGTATTATATCACAAAATAATGCCGGCTTATGCTATGTTCTATTAACAACCCGACCTGTGGCATTTGAAGGCTTTGTGCAAAAACAGACATAAAATATTTGACTAAAAGCTTTAGATCAGATTAATATTAGCCAGTGTTTAGGGAATATAAGACAGATCTCTGGCCTGTTAAGATTTAGCCCGGTTGCGTCTGACTTTTTGTGCTTCCAATAGCCCCAACAAGCTCGTGTAGCGCAACCTTTGTTTTGTAAGAGTAACGGAATTTAGAGGAGAAATATATGAACCTTAAAGCTTGGTTTTTAGAGACCAGACCCCAATTTTTACTCCTTTCACTGGTTTTAGTCTTTTTAGGCACCTGCATAGCCTGGTACGACGGCTTCTTCAATTTTGGTTACGCATTACTGGCCGGGTTGGGCCTGGTATTAACGCATATCAGCGTCAATACTCTAAATGATTATTTTGATTATAAAAGCGGAATTGATCTGGAGACGAACCGGACTCCATTTAGTGGTGGCAGCGGAATTCTTCCCGGCAGCGTCCTCAAGGCCAAACAGGTTCTATTCATGGGCTCCGTAACTCTATTGCTGGCGGTACCAATAGGGGTGTTTTTTGTAATTCAAGCCGGCTGGCAACTAATCCCCCTGTTGGTTGTGGCTGCTTTGTGTGTGATATTTTATACCCCGGTTATATTGAAAACTTACTGGCCCGAATGGTCTCCGGGCCTGGCATTAGGCGCCCTGCCGGTTCTGGGGGCCTATTTTATACAGACAGGTGAATATACCCTGCATGCTGCTATCGCTTCTATTCCGTCTTTTATTTTGGTGCATAACCTGCTTTTCTTGAACGAATTTCCGGATGTTGAAGCCGACAAAAAAGGCGGCCGTAAAACAACGCCTATCGTTCTAGGCAAAAAAAGGGCAAGCATAATGTATGCCCTGATGACGGCGCTGGTCTATGTATGGATTACCGGGGCGGTTATAGCCGGAGTCATGCCTGCTTTCTGCTTGATAGCCCTGTTGACAATACCATTTGCCTTAAAAGCTGTAAAGGGGTCCAGGCAATATGATGATATGTCTAAACTGGTGCCGGCATTAGGCAGCAATGTTATGGTGGTGCTTCTGATCCAGCTGTTGATGGGGATCGGGTATATTTTGGACGGACTTTTGTAATGAACACTTTAGTCAAGGTTAATAGCCCAAAAAAAGGTAACGGTAAAAGCTTTTTAAACGATATGTTCACTACAGTCGTACCACGATACGATCTGATTAATGCCCTGATGACACTGGGGATGGATCGGAGATGGAGGAATCTGGCAGCCCGGGAGTGCCTGAAATATAAACCGGCAAAAGTGCTCGATATTTGCTGCGGCACCGGAGACCTGGCCATTT
>PWTP01000081.1 GCA_003563865.1 Dehalococcoidia bacterium | reverse complement strand
GCCCCCAGCAGAGAATTTTCCGGGCAGTAGCAGCCGCTGCCGCCCCGTTTAACCTGCCCCATAACAAGCAGGCGTACACCGTTGTGTGAAACACTGTATTTATCGGGGATGTCGCTTACATGTGGGTTGAGTTTAAAATAACCGCCGGAACCTTCCGGCCCGCTAAAAGATCTTTCTGAAATCAAGTCTTTCATTTCTGAAAGCGGGGTTATGTGCGTGTTTTCGGGGAACCCGAGCGCCGCAGCCAGGTTGGCGTCAGGATCGGCATCAATCGCAATTACATCATAGCCATTAAGAGCAAATGACCGTGATAACAATGCCGACAAAAGGGTTTTGCCGGATCCGCCCTTTCCGCTGATGGCAATTTTCATATACCATTGTCCTTGTCAAATAATAGACTTTTTATAGTTGCCCGCTTGCAGGTGGATATAATTGGAAATCAGAAGGTAGTCGGTGTATTATGTTACCGGCCATTTAAACAGGCTTGAAGTATAACTATGAGGTAAATCAATTGTCAAGTTTTTGTGGCAGATATATTTTGCCAAAAATCCATCGATGATTAAGGATAAAGTACATTGTCGATATGGTATTTATGGTAAAATAGCATCAAATTAATTGACATGTGGAGGCACAAACTGTCTGAGCAGGAACTAAACCGTGAAATTGATGACAGTCTGGCCATACAAACCTTTGATCTTAGCCGAAGCTTCGGTCCGATCAGGGCAGTAAACGACTTAAATATTGATATCAGCCGGGGTGAGCTGTTTGCCCTGCTTGGCCCCAACGGAAGCGGTAAAACCACCACCATTAATATGCTCTGCTGTTTGCTCAAACCCACCAGGGGAACTGCGCATGTTCTGGGCTTTGATATCAACCGCCAGTCAAATTCAGTTAAGAGCCTTATCGGCACTTCACCACAGGATACTACCCTTTCTGAACGGTTGAGTCCGCTTGAAAATCTGGAGCTCATGGCCCGTTTAAATAATGTAGCACCCGACAAAGCTAAAAAATGGTCGGCCGGCCTGGTGGAAGTAATGGGGTTGGGCGATCGGGCCAAAGACCAGGTTGGTAAGTTTTCCGGTGGTATGAAGCGGCGTTTGAGCATAGCCATGAGCCTTATTTCTGATCCGGCAGTAGTGTTTCTGGATGAACCTACACTGGGGCTCGATCCTCAAGCCCGCCGCGCCCTTTGGGATTACATCGGCAACCTGAAAGGTGAAAAAACCATTTTGCTAACCACCCATTATATGGAAGAAGCCGATTATTTAGCCGACCGGGTTGGAATAATTGATGAAGGAAAAATTGCCGCTTTAGGCACCAGTATTGATCTTAAAAGCATGGTAATTGATAAACAGATAGTAGTAATTAATGGCTGGAATATTACCATTGCTGCTCTTGGTTCCATTAAAAGCCGTTATCAGGATGTTAAAGTAAACGGTGGACAGGTGATTATCGCCGGCAAGAACCTTGATTTTAAAGAGATAACCGATTACGTCCACTCCACCGGAGCAATTATACGTTCAGCCTACTTTAAAGAACCCAGTCTTGAAGATGCTTACCTCAGAATTACCGGAAAGGAACTCAAAGCTTGAAGTTTGTAAGTTTAGCGTTACGTAATTTTAAAGAAGTCTATCGTGATCCACTCGCACTGGGCTTTCTTTTAGCTTTCCCGTTGCTTTTTATGTTGCTGTTTGGGGCTGCTATGGGTGGCGGATCAACTCCTGCTTACAGTGTCGGTGTTTTAGATGAGGATGAAACAGAGCTGTCAAGCCGGTTTGTTACTGATGTATTAGAAGAAATTCCAACATTGAAAATTGCTTTGTTTGAAAACGAGGTTGAAGCCGCTAACTCTCTCAGAGATAGTAACATTCGTGCGTTTATTAAGATTCCATCCGGATTTGGGGATGAAGTGGCAAAAAGTTATCAGCAGCAGGACCCCGATATTGTACTACATGTAACCTATGACGAGAGCGATTTTGTTGTTTCGTCCCAAATTCTTTCTACAGTAAACACAGCCGTCAGGTCTTTTGCCCAGATTCATATCCCGGTTACTATTAATACCAGCCACATAAATGTTGAGACACAGGTTACTCAAATGGATTTTGTTGCCCCCGGCATTATAATTTTTGGTTTGCTTATTATGGTGCCCACAGCAGCTCGCATAATGGTTAAGGATAAAGAAAAAGGTTATATGGCCCGCATGCTAACTACTCCCACCCGCCCGTGGGAATTTATAACCGGTTACTCTCTTGCTCTACTGGTTATTGCCATTGTTCAAATTATTATATTCATTATTCTGGGTGTCGCCTTCGGGATGAGCATAGTGGGAAATATTTTTCTCGCTTTTCTTATATTCTTCCTTACTGCGCTTTGCTCAATCGGTATCGGTATGGTGGTAGCTGCCCTTTCCAAAACTGAGAATCAGGCCGAACCGTTGTGCTGGCTAATTGCCATGCCCCTGGCAGTACTTTCAGGTGTGTGGTTTTCTCAGGAAATGATGCCTGAATATATACAATTTATAGGTAATCTTTTTCCTTTTGCGCATTCAGTTTCAGCCGCCCGCCTGGTAATCATAAGAGGGGCCGATTTTAGTGCAGTTTTAGATTCAATCATATTTCTAGCCGGTTGGGCCGCAGCCGTTTTTACCCTTGGTATTGTCCTTTTCCGGCAAAAGATGAAAGGCTAAAGCAATGGATCCTTTATATTATGAAAATAACGCCCTGTTTGTGCTTGATCAGGTTAAACTGCCTGGGGAAGCCTGCTACCAGAAACTAACCGGCCATTATGAAGTGGCCGGTGCTATAAAGAATATGGCGGTTCGGGGAGCCCCTGCCATTGGAATCGCCGGTGGATATGGCATAGCACTCGGTGCCCAGGCCATTACAGATAGCGAAATGCCCGCCTTTTTAAATTCACTGGAAGAAGTTATACAGGTTATTACATCCACCCGCCCCACTGCGCAAAACCTTTTTCAGGTGGCCGGCAGCATGCGTTCGCGGGCTGCAGGCGCCCCGACTCCTTATGAAGCTAAAAAGGTGTTGTTAGACGAGGCTGCCCGAATACACAAAATACAAAAAGAACTGGATATTATTTTATCCGGTTACGGATTAGAGGTTGTACCAGATGGTGCAACCATTTTTACCCACTGTAATACCGGTGCGCTGGCCACCGGTGGATATGGCACCGCTTTCGGGATAATAAGAGCCGCCCATGACCGGGGTAAAAATATTCAAGTTCTGGCAACTGAAACACGCCCGCTTCTGCAGGGTGCGAGGTTAACTGCCTTTGAATTGAAAGAAGCCGGCATTCCGTTTAGGCTTATTACCGATTCAATGGCCGGCCATTTTATGCAAAAAGGTGAAGTCACCCTGGTTATAACCGGGGCCGACCGGGTAGCAGCCAATGGTGATACAGCCAATAAAATCGGCACTTACAGCCTGGCGGTGCTCGCCAAAGCCCACAACATCCCATTCTACATCGCCGCTCCTTCCACCACCTTTGACCTTGCAACTTTAACCGGGCAGGAAATAGTGATTGAGGAGCGGGAAGCCGGTGAGGTAACTTGCTTTGCCGGTAAGGCAGTAGCGCCCGAAGGTATAGATGTTTACAACCCCGCATTCGATGTAACTCCAGCTGAACTGATTACCGCTTTTATTACCGAAAAGGGCATTATCTTGCCGGAAGATTTATCTTCATTGAGGTAATCTTTGCTAACTGGTTATCTCTCATCCAGAGGCCATCCATTCCCCGCTGTCATTCTTAAGGCACCATTCATTAACATATGTCATCCTCGAGGCAGCTTGCTGCTTCAAGAATCTTCCCCGTATAGAGTTTTTCCACGGTGTATTTCCACATACACAATCACTATCCTCGTAAGATTCTTCACTTCGTTCAAGAATGACACTTGTTTGCGAACCGTCATCGCGAGGAAGCCGAAGGCCTACGCGGCGATCTCCGCACCCACCACATGTCATCGCGAGGAGGGCGTAAGCCCGACGCGGCGATCTCAGCCGGTGGCACTCTGGGCTCGGAGATCGCTTCGTCACTCACGTTCCTCGCGATGACAAAAGGAAAGTTTGGCGTCATTGTTTTCGAACCGTCATCGCGAGGAGGGCGTTAGCCCGACGCGGCGATCTCGGGGAATGGGGTCCCATGCAAAATTCTATTTACCAACATCAATTACCGCCCCGCCTGTACGGTTATGCGCATAGGTGTTTACGGCCAGGGCTTCGGCATCATGGTTATGTTGCGAGAGCACCAGCAAACTGAATTGCCCGCTTATTCTTGACCTGACCCTTAGCAATGCCCGGGTGCAGGGGCTATGGTGGGCATCGTTGATCAAATTCCTGTATTCCAGGTTTAATAACTCATTCAGCTTGCCGGCAGGAGCGCTGTCGATTTGGCTGATGCGGCTAATATTTGTCCTCAGTCTTGAAATATCCGGCGGGTTCAAATATTTTTGAGGGTTGGCAAGAACAACCATTTGCTTAACTATTTTCATGCAAAGTGATACAAGCTGCAAGGAAGAAAGTATCGAAGTGGCCATAATAACCTTTTCTCGATCATAAACTGCCATTGCACCCGGTATATTTTCCTGCCCCAGGGAAATAGCCGTTACCAGTATGTTATAAGCCAGCTTATCCAGTTCCTCGGCATCACCGGCAACAAGATTAACCAGCAAAACTGCCGGCTGTCCACGAAACTCGGTAAATTCCTTGCTTATGAGTTCATTAAACCTGGCTGAAGATTTCCAGTTAATGTTTTTCATGCTGTCACCGGGTACATATCGCCGATTGCCATAGAATTCAACACCCTGCCTTAACCCTTGAAGGGTTTTGGTTATCCCAACATTGGACATAAGCGGCAAGCTTCCGGGTTTTGTCCCCTCCATATATTTACGCGCCAGCCACGTGGCATACCTTGCACGTGGTATTACCAATAATTTTATCGGCTCAATTTCAAAAGAAGTTGCCATAAACCCCCATTCATCAACTGCATATCCCCGTAACTTTACAGCCGACGGGCCCGATAGCATTGGAGCGATGGATATTTCCAGTAAAACCGGTTTGTTTTTAATATAAACCGCAGGCGTCTTAACCTTGACCCAATCAAATTCAGGTTCAAATACGGCAATTGCTCCAATCTTGCCTGCGGGGTCAAGTTTCAGGCCGGCATCCTCTTTTTTCCCGGCCATAATACGTAACTGCATTACCTCCTCACTAACCGGCTTAACCGGGAATCTTTTAAAAACAAAAACCCCCAATATAATGAAATAAACAATAATTATGGCTGAAGCCAAAATGAGGGATGTATTGGCCACCATGACAGACAGCAATAATACGGCTATAGATATAGAGCCCATGGCTATGGAAATACGGGTCGGGTTACGCTTGTAGCGTGGGCGGTTTACAGTCATATTCAAGGCAGCTTTTTTCAAACCAAGGCTTATTAGTATCAATAATGGCAGCACTGCAAGAACGGCGAAGTAGGCCCCAATTATAGGTGAAAGCGGTAGAGCTATTGCAAAAAACATGAAATACTGAGTCAGCAGGTCAATAGTTGACGAAAAAGGCCGGATCCATTGAAAAAGGTACCATGCCAGCAGAATGAAGGGCACGAAAGATAAAGCTGCCGGTGAGAAAACCGCAGCCGTTATCAATGCAGCAACGACATACACTTTTAGAATAAAACTCAAAATGTTCATTAAAATAAGTTTTGTATTTAAAATTTGGGGACGGGCACCTTGTCCAGGTTTCTCGTAATAATCATTCGGGGTGTAATGTCTTCCATCTCTGCCTCCGGTTTAACGCGCAGGCGGTGTTCCACTGCAAAATATACCAGGCGCTTTACATCATCGGGAATCACATAATCCCGCCCGTCTAACAGTGCAAAAGCTCTGGCGCATTTGAAGATGGTAATTCCGCTCCGGGCGCTCAATCCGGAAAGCACATCCGGGTCAAAGCGCAAGCTGTGAACAATTGAAGTTATATAATTGACAACAGCAGGCGAAACATGAATCTGTTTCGACAGTTGCTGCATGGCAATTATTTCTTCAGTGGTGGTCACCATTTTTATATCGGGGGCTTCAATTGAGTCTATACTGCTGATTATCCTGCCTTCTTCTTCCCTATCGGGATGCTGGCTATAGGCCCGTAGCAGAAAACGGTCAATCTGGACGTCGGTAAGAGGATAGGTGCCTTCTCCCCCGGTTTGGACCTGGGTGGCAATTACCATAAAGGGCGAGGATAAAAGAAATGTTTGTCTTTCAATGGTGACCTGGTGCTCCTGCATGGCTTCCAGCAGGGCAGACTGCGTGCGGGGCGTAGTGCGGTTGAGTTCATCAGCCAGCACAATGTTGGCAAAAATGGGACCTTCTATAAAAGAAGGCTCGCCCTGTAGCGAGTAAAGATAGAAACCGGTGATATCTGCCGGCATCATATCCGGTGTAAACTGGATTCTTTTAAAAGTCCCCCCAATAATTTTAGAAAAACTTTTTGCCAGGGTGGTTTTGGCAGAACCGGGTGGCCCTTCAATTAAAATGTGGCCACCGGCTATAAGGCCGATAACCAGTGCCTTTTTAATTTCATTTTTGCCGATGACAGCCCTGGATAGTTCCTCCATAATTTTCCTGTAGACTTCTGCCGTTTTTTCAATGTTCATATTATCTAAATAATTCTCCCTTCTTGAACATATAAGCGGGTATTAAAATAAAGATCAGGGCTACTACCCCAAGCAAAACGTGTTCGCTGGCAATTATTTCTCTGAAATGCTCAACGCCGATCTTGGAAGCATCCAGTGGAGTACGGGTAATATGTGATCTGTCCAGGATGATATCATCGGGTTCACCGTTGAGGCTAATTATATACTCAATAAACTTATAGTTGTCGTTTTCTCCCACCATGGTATTGATGGTAATAGAGGGGTCGGAAATAAGTACCACCATTCCCGGGGTCAAGTCATATCGGGCTGCTGCTACCAGTGGCCCGGCCGGCTCTCCTTCATCATGAACGCCGTTATTATTGATATCTAAAAAACTGGAGGAAGATGAAGTGGCTAATATATGGTCATGCTCAACGTTGTTTAGAGAAGTAGCATGGTTAAACGTGATGGCTTCTACTCCACTTTCTTCTATATTGGCCGAGAATTTGGTAATACGTGGTAAATACTGGTTCCGGTAATTAAACAGCGGGTCGAGCAGATATTTATTACTAAAACGTGCTTCGATTCCCAAATGCTCAAGTATAGTATTGCCGTAACCGAAGTTATCCATAATTAAAAGAAGGTTGCCGTTATTAACGAATCCTTCAATCTCAGATAGTTCCTCCGGAGTATAGTCTATATATGGTATACAAACCAGCACATTTGCCTCGGTCCGGCCGGATATATTCTCTAAAGATTCTACGTGTTTAACATTAAACTCCTGCGTAAAGTTCCTGATGCCGTTCCAGGCCCGGTTGGCGGCCATGAAGTCACTAACCGTGGGGTAAAACCAGATTGATATCAGTGAAACCGCCATTACCAGAAATATAACCAGGGAAATAAGCCGGAAAGAACTCATTTCAGGGCCCCCTCTGCCTTGATGGAGCTCGACAATTGCCGGCTTTTACCCACGTCTTCATCGGTAGGGTTATAAGCCGAGTATATAAGCTTCTCAACAAAAAGGGTAAACTGCACAAACATCTTGCCGGGGAACCCCAGTTTCGGATGGGCTTGAGCAGCATATTCCCTCAGGGTTTGTTCGGGTTTCAAGTTTGCAGATACCATTTTCTGCACCAGTTTCAGAGTTTGGATGTACAGGTTAATAATTGAATTATACAGGCTGTCTTTGCGGGGGTAATTTATGGCAGTGGTATCATCATCATCCTTAGCCTCAAAGGCTGATACCGGAATGCCTCCAGCAACCCCTGCCGGGCCGAAAGAATCATCAAAGCTTTTACTTCTATATCTTCTCAGCCGGAAATGCATAAATAAACTGATAGCTGCTAATGCTGCCAGTACTATTGCCAGATTAACAAAATTAATAATAAAAATATTACCGGAAATTGTTAAAGGGGCGTTCCAGGGTTCGCCGGGTGTAATCCGGATATTATATTGCTGGTAACCCAGCAGGCTAAGGTCCAAACCCTTATTTATCCGGCCGGCAAAAGAGCCATCCCCGGCAGAATGAATCTGCATTGTCGAACCATTTATTTCAGATATAATGGTTGCGTTTTCCAAAGGGCCTGCCTCGGAATACAATTTACCGGCCAGGTCGATACTGCCCGGTATAAATGCCACATCCGGCATGTCCAGCTCGCAAATTGTGTCGACCCGGGTCACATTGAGCATGTAACTGGAAACAATCGGTGCATACCGCTCTTGAGCATGGGAAGAAACCGTCAATGTATGATTTCCTAATTCAATGTCCGGTGGCAAAGGGAACGGTATTTCAAAAGTCGTTGCAACCTCGAAATTGCCTTTTTCAACATCACCTAGGTAAAGCATAACTTCTCTTTTCTCCATCGCAGGTGACTGGCCGTAGTCAAATGCTCCGGAGAGTACAGGTGTTTGCCCGGGGGCTACAAGCCCATCCACTTTAAGCTCAAGGTCGGCAGAATAATATTTAACTGCCAGGTAAACCGGATCACTTGCAGACCCCAGATAAACCCCGATGTCTTCATTCTCAGGGTAATAGATGGCCCGGACTTCCAGCGTCGGCAAATACCGGTAAGGTATCTGCAGTGGGCCTTCAAAGTATCCTTGAGCATTGGTGGTAACAGTTGAATGCCTGGTATTATCAACAATCAAATCAACATTCCTGTTTTCCAATGGCTCGCCGTTTGATTCGAGCACAACGGTAAAATCGACTTCATCTCCAACAAAGGCTTCAAG
>PWTP01000065.1 GCA_003563865.1 Dehalococcoidia bacterium | reverse complement strand
TCCAGATTACGGTTTTCTTCCGGCCTGAATACGGTCAATGTCACCGGAGTTCCTTTGGGGCCACGCACTTTTAACACAACATCAACATGGTTCATATCCTCGGTTGATACACCATCAACCGCTATAATTTTATCACCCTGTTTTATACCGGCTTTTTCGGCTGGAGAGCCGACATAAGGAGCGATTATAACAACCATGCCATCTTCATCCACAGTTATTTCAGCTCCAATACCCTCATAAGTACCTTCCAGTTGCTTCATGCTTTCATGCCATGCCTGGGCATTAAGGTAGGCTGAGTATGGATCGTCTATCAAGTCCATCATGGCTTCAATAGCTACCCGGCTGAGTTCTCCGGTATCTACATTGTCTTTATCTATGTAATCCTCGGTTATAATACGCCAGGCATCTTCAACCGCTTTTAAATCTGCATCACCTTCATAATCAGCAGGGCTTCCAACCAGCACGCCCGCTGCGAAAGAGAAAACAAATATAAAAGCTATGGCAAAAAAAGAAATAATGATTTTGGGTGATCTTGTCATATAAGCTAAGCTCCTTTTTGGGATGTCCGGCTAAAAAGCGCCAAAATCAGGCAGGCCTGTAAGCCGGGTTCTGTAGGTTTCCTCAAAAAGGAAAGATGGCGGCCATCTATCTAGCCTTTGTGTTGCCACAAAGGTCATGCAGCCAACCCGGGGATGGGCCGGGCGCCCTTATTCCCCCTATTTGGCCTTGCTCCAGATGGGGCTTGCCCAGCCAGCCGGTCTCCCGGCTGCTGGTGAGCTCTTACCTCACCATTTCACCCTTACTTTCTTCCAAAAGGGAGAAAGCGGTATGTTTCTGTTGCGCTTTCCGTAGGGTTTCCCCTCCTGGGTGTTACCCAGCATCCTGCCCGGTGGAGCCCGGACTTTCCTCCCCCAACTCTCGGTAGGGGCGACCGCCCGGCCTGCCTGATTTCAGCCCTTATATTATATCATAACATTAGAGTATCATTGGAGAAACCACCCGGTTTTAAAGCGGGAGAAGGCATGATTTTACTTTCAATAACCCGGATTTACAGATTATCAAGAGCGAGGTTGGCCAGCTTATCTGCTTCAGCATTACAATTACGGGACACATGTTTTATAGAGCATTTGTTAAATTTATCCATTAATTGTAAAACTCTGGCATGCAGGGTTTTCAAACCGGCATTTTTAACCCGGTACAGCCCCTTCAACTGTTTTACTACCAGTTCTGAATCAGTATTTAAGCACACTTCTCTGGCTCCCAATTTAACCGCCATCTCTAGGCCGGCGATAACTGCCTGATATTCAGCCTGATTGTTAGTGGTTATACCGATAGCTCTCGATACAGTGGCAGCCACTTTACCTTCGCGGTCAGCCAGAACCACCCCGATAGCCGCCTGGCCGGGATTATTGCGTGAAGCCCCGTCGGTATATACAGAAAAGAATTTGCTAGCCATTACCTATTATTCACAAAAAAGAATCCGGCCACAATTGGCACATTTTTCAAGGGTTGAACTGCGAGAGTGTTGCAACTGAGCAGATGATAAGCTGATATGGCACCCCTCACAGGCTCCCTGTGTTATTCTGGCAACTGCAAACCCTCGCTGAAGCTTCAGCCGTTCGTAAACCCGCAATGCATCAGCATCAATATCCCCGGCTTCAGTTTTCCTCTTTTCTTGCAAGTCAGCCAGTTTATCCTTGTTTATTTTTATCTCCTCTACCAGTTTCTTTTGCTCAACCTGCCAGGATGCTTCTATCCGGCTCAAATACTGCTTTGCCTGCAGGGCTTTAGCCCCGGCTTGCTCGGCTTTTTCAATTACTTCCAGGGCTTCTTCTTCTACCGCGGCCAGGTTGGCCGAAAGCAATTCGGCTTCATGTTGTAGATTGGACAATTCTTTTGGGTTTTTGATCCGGCCGCTATAAAGCTGTTCATTAACCTTTTTCAACTTGCTGTTAAGATCTTCAATTCGCCATTCCAGAGATTTCTGCTGGTCAGATAGCTGCTGATAGTTCTGTTCACATCGCTCAAGGCTACTCCGGGCCTCTTTTAACACGGGGCTTTCTCCAAGCCGACTGCTGGCATCTGCCAGCGCCTTCTCTAAAGCTTTAATTTCAAATTCTAGCTCTTGTAACCCGAGCAGCTTAATAACTAGACTCATAACCCTATTTTAGCCTTTAATCTCGAGTTAAAGCAATTAATTACAACAAATTATAAAAACAGTGCCGCTCAAATAGTAAAGCAGCGGCTTACAAACGCCGCTGCTTTACTTGATTAATTATTGTTTTGTCTAGTCAAACCTTAGGTTTGTCGGAATTTTCCTTTCGGCTCTTACAATTCTATCAGTCGGAGTACAAGCCTGGCGCTGGCGGCTGAAAAGCGGTTTGCGCAAAAATGATGGCACATCCAGTTCATCTTCTGTCTTTATTGTTTTTAACAGGCCGGCAAGCTCATCATCAGCATCTTTTGAGTCCTCAAAACCGGTTTTGGTAACAAAACCGGTGGCAATAAGCGTAATGCGGAGCTCCTGATCAAGCGATGAGTTAGTGCCAACACCAAAGATAATATTGGCATCGGGATCAACGGCCTGTTTGATAACTTCAGCTGCTTCGTTGACCTCATAAAGAGTAAGGTCATCAGAGCCGACTACATTAAACAAAATTCCATTACTGCCTGAAATGGAAACATCCAGCAGCGGGCTGGCAAGGGCTTCTTTAGCAGCATCAATAGCACGGTTCTTTCCACTGCCATGTCCGATGCTCATCCATGCCGGGCCGGCATCTTTCATAATGGCTTTGACGTCAGCAAAGTCCAGGTTAATGACACCCGGTACGGTGATTACTTCTGATATAGCCTGGACACCATGACGCAGGACATCATCTGCCATCTTGAAGGCCGAATCCATTCCGGTTTTAGGATCACACAGGTCAAGCAGGCGGTCATTCGGAATGATAATAAGAGTGTCGACCTTGCCCAGCAACCGACCAATGCCATCTTTGGCCACTTCACTCCTACGGGCGCCTTCAAAGCCGAATGGCTTGGTGACAACAGCAATGGTTAGTGCACCGCTGTCTTTGGCAACTTGAGCTACAACCGAAGCAGCGCCGGTACCGGTTCCACCACCCATGCCGGCGGTAAGAAATACCATATCTGCTCCACCAATCAGTTCCTTGATTTCATCACGGCTCTCTTCGGCGGCTTTTGAACCCATATTATGATCTCCGCCGACACCCAAGCCACGGGTAATTTTCTCGCCCAGCTGAATTCGGGTAGGAGCCTCGGTAATAGCCAGGGCCTGGGCGTCGGTATTCATAGCAATAAACTCTACGCCCTGGATTTCTTCCCGCACCATGCGGGTAACTGCATTACAACCACCTCCGCCAAGACCAATGACTTTTATCTTAGCCGGATTAGGAACAAAACTTGTTTTTGCCATTTTCTCCTCCTTACATTTTCAAAAGGTTTATGTTCTATTTATTTAATTGGAAAACAACCGGCTTAAACCAGAGGCTACCTTACGTACTGCTGAGCCAAACCAGCCGCCCCGCCTTGGACCGGCCGGGCCATAGTTCTTGGCTCCCCAGAGTAACAGGCCAACACTGGTTGCAAATGCCGGATCACGCAACGAATCAGTTATACCAAAAACATTAGTCGGTACACCTACTCTAACCGGCAAGCGCATCGTGTCCCTTCCCAAAGTTTCGACACCTGACAGGTTGGCACTACCACCGGTAAACACGACTCCGGCAGGTACCAGGGATTCATAATCTGCACTTGGTAATTCAAGTAGAATGAGGCGCATAATCTCTTCCATCCGGGCGCGGATAATGTCGCACAAATCCTGATAAGATACTCCATGGCCATCAGCAGAAATCGGGTTAGCCGATTCTACCCGGCTTTCATAAACCGGCATTACGCTGCCATAGCGTTTTTTCATTTCTTCGGCAACATCAAATGGTAACCCGAGCCCAATGGCAATATCACGGGTCAACTGATAACCGGCAACCGGCAATATCGAGCTATGCCAGATGCTGCCATCTTTGAAGATACAGATGTCGGTTGTGCCACCACCGATATCGGCAAGAATAACTCCAACCTGCTTTTCATCGTCAGTTAGTACCGCTTCGCTGGAAGCCAGAGGTTCTAAAACCAGGTCATCGATATCCATGCCGACACCACGTATGCATTTAACCATATTCTGGATGGAAGTAGCAGCGGCAGTAATAACATGGGTTTCAACATCCAGACGGAAACCGTGCATGCCAACCGGATTCTTTACCCCCGCCTGTCCATCAACCGTATAGCCACGAGGAATAACGTGCAGAAGCTTGCGGTCATTGGGCACTTTAACACTCTGTGCCGAACTAAGCACCCTTTTTAAATCGTCGGAGCGCACCAGGCGATCATTACGGGTAATGGCCACCACGCCTGTGTTATTCATAGAACTGACGTGACGCCCGGTAACCCCTACATATGCAGAGTCCACCCGGTAATCGCAGGCCTGTTCTGCCTTCCTGACTGAATCTCGAATGGCTTCACGAGCTTCGTTGATGTTAACCACCAACCCTTTATGAAGACCATGGGAAGGTGCAACACCCACACCGACGACGCGGATACCACCATTATCATTATATTCAGCAATGGTAGTACAGATCTTGGTAGTACCAACGTCAATTGAGGTTATAATAGATTTTTTACTCATTTGTTCCTCCTTCTTGCTTTAAGTTAAATTTATCGAATTTTAATTTTATGTTCGCTCACATCTTTTCTACCTCCCACTCGACCTTTTCCTGTAATTAATAATTTGACTCCTGTTATTATTACCAATGTTAATTAAGATTGATGGCGCTCATTGCCTCAGCCAGACAGCCGGTCAGCCCGGCCAGAAACAGTCCGGCCTTGTTTAAACTGGAATCTGAAGCTGACATTAAACGTTCTGCAGCCCGCATACGGGCACTTCGGCTTCTGGGATTTTGTTTTACCTCTTCAGGAGACGGCGTAATAACTTTGCGGTTGACCAGTTTAATCCTGGCCTGATGGTTGCATAAACACACGGGTGATGAAGGGGGACATATGCAATTACTGGATTCTTCCTGTAAGACACGTTTAACAATACGGTCTTCAAGAGAATGATAGCTTATTACGACCAGGCGGCCTCCATATCCCAGCATGTTTATAGCCTGCCGCAGGGCAGTTTCAAGGTTTTCAAGCTCATGGTTAACAGCTATTCGCAGAGCTTGAAAAGAACGTGTTGCCGGATGGATGCGGCCTTTTCTCCCGCCAACTGCCTTTTCTATTACACCGGCAAGCTCAAACGTAGTCTTGATAGGCCGGGTGTTAACAATTTTACGAGCTATGCGGCGGCTGGCATGTTCTTCGCCATATTTATAAATGATACGGGCTATTTCTGCCTCGCTATAGTGGTTAACAATATCTGCCACAGTCAATTCCTGGTCAGGGTTAAAGCGCATATCGAGAGGTGCATCATTTTGAAAGCTAAAACCACGCCCGGCTTCGCTAAGCTGTATGGACGAAAGCCCTAAATCAAAAAGAATGCCGTGTACCGGAAAATAATTATGCTCCAAACATATATCTTCCAGCCTGGAAAAATTATCATTAACAATCAGAGCCGAAGAGCCAAATGACTCCAGGCGTTCTCGAGCTACTTTTACTGCATGAGGGTCTGCCTCTATCCCGAGCAACTGGCCTCCCGGAGAACTGGCATTTAATATTGCCTCTGCATGACCCGCTGCACCCGTGGTGCAATCAATATAGCGCCCTCCGGTCTCAATTCTAAGATTACGCGTGACCTCATCCAGCATCACTGGTGTATGGAGTTGATAAGCAGAATTATTCACTTTCCATACTCTCTATAATCTGCCAGGCCTGTGCCTGAGCAAGATCCTTTTCAGCCTCCCACTCATCCGGTTTCCAGAGTTCAAGATAGTTATTTGCACCGGCTACAACTATCTCGTCTCCTATACCGGCGGCTTCTTTCAATTTAGGAGGTAGTGTTATGCGTCCCTGTCCATCCAGGTTTGCCACAAAGGCACTGGCAAATAGAGCCCGGTTTAAACGCCTTTGCTTATTGCGGGAAATTGCATTGCCCCCGGTTACTTCCTGGGCCAGCTTCTTCCACTCGGCCAGGGGATAGGCAGTAACACAGTTTTCTATGCCACGGGTAAGTACCAGTCCATCCTTTACCAACGACCTGAAACGCGGTGGTAAAGGAAACCTGCCCTTTTCATCTAAGCGATATTCGAATTCCCCAAAAAACACTTCTGCCCCTTATTGTCCCAATTCTCCCACTCCATCCCACAGTATCCCATTCTACACTACTGGACATATCTTTTGTCAAGACTTTTTTATGAAAATTTCCAAAAATTGAAACTTCTTTTGTTATGTCTAGTAGGGCTGTGTTAAAATACTTATGAAAACAGTTGCGATAAAAAATTATGCGAATTGATATTCTGAGCCTTTTTCCTGAAATGTTTGATGGTCCGTTCGCAAACAGCATTATCAAGCGGGCAATGGACAGATCGCTGGTTAGTATTTATGTAAACAACTTCCGTAACTACGCATGCGACCGGCACAAAGTGGTTGATGATTCTCCTTATGGCGGAGGAGCCGGAATGGTGCTGAAACCGGAACCAATATTTGAAGCGGTTGAAGATCTGGTCGGCAGACCTTATGTAAAGAACCCCCAAAGACCGGTTATTTTGCTCTCTCCTCAAGGGCGCCTTTTCACCCAAAAAATAGCCCGTGAACTGGCAGGTTTTGATAACCTGATTTTTATATGTGGACATTATGAAGGCATAGATGAAAGGATAAGCCGGCACCTGGTCACAGACGAAATAAGCATTGGGGATTATGTTTTAAGCGGTGGTGAGCCGGCGGCTATTGTGATGGTAGATGCTATTGTGCGCCTCATTCCCGGGGTCATCGACTGTCTTTCAGTCTCCGATGATTCTTTCAGCCAAGGCTTGCTTGAGTACCCGCAATACACCCGGCCGCGAATATACCGAGGCCTTGAGGTGCCTGACATTTTGCTCTCGGGCAATCATGCAGAAATTGAGAAATGGCGCCGGAAAGAAGCTTTAAAACGTACCATCAGCCGCCGGCCTGATTTGCTCGAATCTGCAGTGCTTACCCAGGAAGAACGGGAAATGCTAGAGGAAATAAAGGGTTCAGAATAGAACCGGATATAAACGCACCCCGGTACTCGGGGTGCGTTTATCATTTGTAACCACAAATACGAGCAAGTTTTTAGAAAATATATTGCAGATTATCTCCTGCAATTACAGTCCCTGAGTCAAGGCTACTGTAAGCATTGCCGTGCCAACAATAAGGCTCAAAATTACAACCAGAATGTATATAACCCACTCTGACTGGGTGATCCGCTTCACTACCTTTTTAACCAGCGCTTCTTCGGCTTTGGCCATTGCTTCTTCGGCAGCCCTCTGGGCTTCTTTTGCCATTTCTTCACTTCGAGACGCAGTCTGCTGGGCTGCTTCAATTGCTGCGCGGGCTGCCCTGGCAGCCTCTTCAGCCCTCATGGCTGCCTGCTCACCTGCAACCCTGATGGCAGCTTTAAGCGCATCATTACTTGCATATCCAGCCTCTTCGGCTTTACGGCTTAATTCTTCAGCTAAAGCTGCAGCTTTAGCGGCGGTATCTTTGGCATCTTGGCCAGAATCTAAAGCCTTTTCAGATAAAGCACCTGACACGTGTTTACCCGCCTCAATTGAATCATCGCCAGCCGAAGCGGTTGCATCGGCTTTTCTAGATAAGTCGGATGCCAGCCGGGCAGCCAGAGATGCCGCTTCACTGGCTTCCCTGGATGCGTCCTCTGCCTTCCGAATAAATTCAGGGGTTTTGGTATCAGTAGCTTTTTGAGCGGCTGCTTGAGCATCTGAAATAGCTGCCTCGACCTTGTTGAGTGCTTCTTGACTGGCAGACATGGATCCAACCAAGGCTGTTTTTGCCATCCTGGCAGATTCTTCTGCCTTAGCAGCAGCCTGCTCAGCGATTGAGCGTATAGCAGCTGCAAGTGCTTCATCGCCGGCACTATCTGCTATCTCGGCTTTATCTCTGGTTTCTTCGGCAACTTTGGCAGCCGTTTGTGCAGCATCTTTAGCTGTTTGTCCGGCTTCTGCAGTCTGTTCAGCTATCTTGCCGGTTGTTTTGCCGGCAGCTGTAATAGCCTCTTCTCCCGCAATTTCAGCTAATTCACCTTTGCGAGCGACTTCCTCTGCCAGCCGAAATGCATTGGAAGCCGCTTTTTTTGCTTCACGCCCGGCTTCATCGGCTTTGCGCGCGGTTTCCGGGTTCAATTTCTCAATAGCTTCTCCGGCAGCAGATCTGGCATTTTTTGCTGCTTGCTCGGCTATTCTGGCTGCTTCTCTGGCGGCTGTTATAACCTCTTCTACTGCCTGTTGTGCCAGTATAGCTCCATTTTCAGCCCGGATAGCCGCTTCATCGGCCTTGCGTGCCCCCTCAATAGCTGCTTCTCTGGCTGATAGCTCCACTTCCTCGGCTTTTACCGTAGCTTCTTCGGCTGCATACTTCGCTGCCCTGGCGGTCTCATCAGCTTTTATGGCAGCCTCTTCGGCCCTTCTGGCAGCTTCTTCTGCCCCTGCGCTGGCCTCGCGGCTGGCCTCCTCAGCTTTTCTGGCTTCTTCGGCAGCCTTTTCCTTGAACGCTTCGGTAGCCTCTTCGGTTTCTTTTGAAGCTTTTAAGGCCGTAGATTCAGCCTTTTCTGAGGCTTCGGTGGCTTTAATCGCAGCCTGTCCGGCTACTTGGGCGGCACTTTCAGCTCTTCTGGCTGCCTCAAACGCAGCCCGGATGCTTTCTTCCATGTCATCCAGGATGCGAGGTAGGGGGCTGGTCATTATTTTAGGGGGAGGGGGTACTGGTTGTGGCTGTTCCTGCAGGGGCTCCTCTGTTTTGGCCATTAATATACCTCCTTACCAGGTAATATATAAACTTAACAAGCCATTAAGGTAATTTATGGTATTAGACACAAAGGAGCTTAAATTTGTCCCTAAATGAGATTACATTATGCCTTAGTCGGTGTCAATAGTTTTAAGGGTTATTTTCCCAGTTTCTCAGAAAAACAACCCTTAAAAACGACCTTGTAATCCACTGGTAATAAACAGCCCAGGAAATAGCATAAACAAAATCACCGGTAGATTGACTCAGGAAACTAAACCAGTCTAATTAATTTTTGTAACTTTAACTTTGGTAAATTTCAAAGGAGGTGTTTTAGATACCGGATCAAGATTTTCAGCGCTAACCAAAATATTGGTGGGAGTCTCAGAAAAGTGAAAGGTCATAAAAACCACCCCTTCCGGCATGGCATTAGTGACTTTTGCATGTGCAGTGACTTTTCCCAAAGGAGAGGTTACAGATACCCGGTCGCCATCTATGATACAAAGCGTAGCTGAGTCTTGCG
>PWTP01000045.1 GCA_003563865.1 Dehalococcoidia bacterium | reverse complement strand
GTACAAAGCCCACGATGAAAAAAATGAGTGTCAGCCCGGAGATAAAGTAAAAATTATTGAAACCCGGCCTCTCTCCAAAGAGAAACGTTGGCGTGTTTTAGAAATAATATACCGTAAGGAAGTGGTAGAATTAAAAGAAGAGGAACTTGTTTCCGAGGCAGAAGAGGCAAAATAAATGATACAACCCCAAACACGTCTCAAAATAGCTGATAATACTGGAGCCCGACAAATTATGTGCATCAACGTGCCCGGTGGAAGCGGCAAACGCTGTGCTAAAGTTGGTGACATCATTGTGGCCTCTGTAAAAAAGGCCGTTCCTGATTCTTCAGTAAAAAAAGGTGAGGTCGTTCGTGCTGTTGTAGTCAGAGTTGCAGAGCCCTATCGTCGCTATGACGGCTCCTACATACGCTTTGATGAGAACGCAGCGGTTATCTTAACTGATAAAAATAACCCGCGGGGTACTCGTATCTTTGGCCCGGTAGCCTGTGAGTTGCGCGATAAAGATTATACCAAGATTCTTTCGTTGGCCCCGGAGGTTCTTTAAGAATTATTATGAAAATCAAGAAAAATGATATGGTTCTGGTAATTGCCGGCAAGGACAAGGGTAAAAAAGGTAAGGTGCGCCAGGCAATGCCAAATGATGGCAAATTACTGGTTGACGGGGTTAATTTTGTCAAAAAGCACGCACGCCCGACCAAACAGGCTCGTCAGGCAGGAATTATTGAGCGGGAAGCTATGCTGGATATCTCCAGTGTAATGTACCTTTGTGACAAGTGTAATAAGCCGGCCCGCCTTGGTGCTCGAATATTGGAGGACGGTAAAAAGGTTCGTTACTGTAAATCATGCAAAGAGGTTATAGATTAAATGCTGGCTCTTAAAGAGAGGTTCAACAAAGAAGCCACTCCAAAATTAATCAAGGAGTTTGGCTATAAAAATACCATGGAGGTTCCACGTCTGGTTAAAGTGGTCCTAAACATAGGCATTGGTGAAGCTGTGCAAAACGCCAGGGCGCTGGAAGCAGCTGAAAGTGACCTGGCAGCAATAAGCGGTCAGCACCCGGTAACCACCCGTGCTAAACGTTCTATTGCAGCTTTTAAATTGAGAGAAGGTATGCCGGTAGGGTTAAAAGTTACTCTGCGTGGGCGAAGAATGATTGAGTTTTTGGACAAGCTCATTAATGTAGTGTTACCGCGTATCAGAGACTTTCAAGGTGTTAACCCTGATGGCTTTGACGGTATGGGCAATTATACTATCGGCTTCAAAGAACAGATTATATTCCCCGAGATTGACTTTGACA
This sequence comes from Dehalococcoidia bacterium, assembly GCA_003563865.1. GTDB lineage: Bacteria > Chloroflexota > Dehalococcoidia > Dehalococcoidales > CSSed11-197 > CSSed11-197. The sequence continues at coordinate 8,227 of PWTP01000045.1, read as the reverse complement.
AGGTAGACAAACTGAGGGGGCTTGAAGCAACCATTGTTACTACCGCGCAAACTGATGCAGAGGGAAGGCGTCTCCTTGAGTTACTTGGTATGCCTTTTAGCCGGAGTTAAGGAGTTAGTATGGCAAAAAAATCAATGATAGTTAAGGCCAAACGGCCACCAAAATTTAAAACCCGGGGTTATTTCCGCTGTTTAAAATGCGGAAGGCCCAAAGGATATATACGTGATTTTGGCCTGTGTCGTATATGTTTCCGTGAAATGGCCTCAAAAGGGTTCGTCCCCGGAGTAAAGAAAGCAAGCTGGTAGCAGGGAGTAGAAAGCATGACAGTATCTGATCCAATTAGTGATATGCTTACCCGAATCCGCAATGCGGTTATGGCTGAGCACGAGATGGTGGTGGTACCAGCTTCTAAAATGAAGTTGTCGATAGCCCAGATTCTCAAAAATGAAGGTTTTATTGCTGATTTTGAGCTGCAAGGTGAAAAAACCAAGCGCAAAATAAAAATTTCACTCAAGTATGATGATGTTAAACGGCCATTTATCAACGGGTTGAAGCGTGTAAGCAAACCCGGCTTAAGGGTTTATGCTCCGTCAACAGCTATTCCAAAGGTTTACGGAGGTGCCGGAATTGCAATAGTTTCAACTTCACAAGGTGTAATGACCGGCAGGCAGGCCTATCGCAAGCGCATAGGCGGAGAATTATTAGGATATATCTGGTAGGAAGTAACTGAGGTCTTAAGAATGTCAAGAATTGGAAGAAATCCCATAAATATCCCTCAAGGTGTGACAGTTGTAATTGAAGGTAACAAAGTTGTGGTAAAAGGCCCTAAGGGCGAATTGTCCAGGGAAATCAACCCAGAGATAACCATCAACCACGAGGGGGACACCCTGGCTGTAAGCCGACCGAGCGATGCACGCGAACACCGTGCCCAGCACGGCCTGACCCGCACTCTTATAGCCAATATGGTTGAGGGTGTACACAACGGTTTCGAGAAGAATCTTGAGGTTGTCGGTGTCGGTTACCGGGCAGAAAAGTCAGGCGAAAACCTTGTGCTTAAGCTTGGGTTCTCTCACCCGATTGAAATACAACCCGAAGAAGGCATTACCTTTAATGTTGAAGCTGCTAACAAAATCAAAGTCAGCGGCATAAACAAAGAAATAGTGGGAAGAATGGCAGCTCAAATAAAAAAAGCCCGCCCCCCGGATGCATACAAGGGCAAAGGTGTACGCTATGCCGGTGAAAAAGTGCGTATAAAACCGGGTAAAGCAGGTAAGGCCATAGGGGGTAAAAAATAATGTCAAAAGCTAATACAAGATCTGCCAGGCTTATGAGACACGCTCGTGTGCGTAAAAAGGTAAGAGGGGATGCATCACGCCCCAGGTTGGCAGTATTTCGTAGTTTAAACCATATATATGTTCAGCTGATAGATGACGAATCTGGTCATACTCTGGCAGCTGCTTGTACACTTGAAGCAGGTGTTAGAGATAAATTGAAAGATAAACAAAAGACCTCACATGCTGAACTGGTTGGTGAAGCGATTGCCAGAAAAGCCCTGGATATGGGTATTACCGAAGCGGTTTTCGACCGTGGAGGTAACCGCTACCATGGCCGGGTTAAGACTCTGGCTGAATCAGCCCGGGAAGCGGGACTTAAGTTCTAAGGGAGTGAAGAGTGAGTAAGGAAATGCGGATAAAAAGAATAAATGCAGAAGATCTGGTTCTTAACGAAAAGTTAATCGCTTTAAACCGGGTATCAAAGGTAGTAAAAGGTGGTAAGCGCATGCGCTTCAATGCCCTGGTAGTGGTAGGCGACGGTGCAGGACATGTTGGAGTAGGCCTTGCCAAGTCAAACGAGGTTCCGTCTGCAATAGCCAAAGCCGGAGCTTATGCAAGAAAGAACATTGTAAAGGTTGAGTTAAAAGGCAACACCATTCCAAGTGAAGCTACTACCAAACTGGGAGCCAGTATAGTGTTTTTGAAGCCGGCACTCCCCGGTACCGGTATCATTGCCGGGGGAGCTGTGAGAGCAGTGGTTGAAGCTGCCGGTGTTAAAGATATTCTAAGCAAATCTTTGGGTAGCTCAAACCCGATAAATGTAGCCAGGGCAACTGTTTATGCCTTAACCCGGCTCAGAGACCCTCAGCGTGAAATTGCACGCAGAAAAGGCCTCAAAGAAGAAACGGAGGCAGTTGCAAATGGCTAAATTGCGTATTTCTTGTAGTCGCAGCCCTATCGGCTACCCCGAAGATCAGCGGCTTACACTCAAATCTTTGGGCCTTAACAAACTCAATCAGAGTGTAGTCAGGGAAGACTCCGGATCACTTCGGGGAATGATACTCAAAGTAAGACATTTAGTAACCATAGAGGAGGCGAGCCAGTGAAACAGCATGAATTAGCACCGGCTCCAGGTTCAAAAAAGGACAGGAAGCGTGTTGGCCGGGGTAATGCCAGTGGCCACGGCACTTATTCCTGCAGAGGTCTTAAAGGTCAAAAATCCCGTTCAGGCGGCAAAGTACGGCCCGGCTTTGAAGGCGGGCAGTTGCCTATTATTAAACGCCTACCACGCAAACGTGGTTTTACCAATATATTCAAAACTGAATTCAGCCTGGTAAATGTTGAAGAGCTCAGTTTATTTGATCCGAATACCGAAGTAACAATAGATAAACTGGTAGAATCTGGCCTTATCAAATCAAGTTCTAAGCCGGTAAAAATCCTGGCTAGAGGAGATCTGGACCAGCCTTTATTGGTAAGCGCTAACAAGTTTTCGGATGCAGCCAAAGCAAAAATCGAAGCAGCCGGTGGCCGGATAGAGGAGGTTCCTTTTGGCTCAAGTGCAGTCTAGGCCCCGTTTATTACAGGCTATGATAGATGCTTTCAGCTTGCCCGATCTTCGCAAGCGTCTGCTGATTTTATTCGGAGCACTGGTAATATTCCGATTAATTGCACATGTTCCCATACCCGGAGTTGATTCTGCTGTCCTGGAGGAATTCTTTCGAGACAGCGCCCTGTTCGGCATGTTTGACCTTTTCAGCGGTGGAGCAATGCGGAATTTCAGCGTGGCTGCAATGGGAGTGTACCCATACATTACTGCTACCATTGTAATGCAGCTAATGACTCCTGTAATTCCAAAACTTCAAGCTCTCTCCAAAGAAGGTGAAGCAGGACGCAATAAAATCACCCTGTATACTCATTACCTTACTGTTCCGCTGGCTGCTATGGCCGGATATGGACAGCTGGTATTACTGCAGCGAAATAACGCTGTAGCCTCAACCGATGCATTGAGCACAATAGCTATCGTAATTGCCATTGTTGCCGGCACCATGTTCCTGGTTTGGCTGGGTGAGCAAATTACCCAGTATGGCATTGGTAACGGCATTTCAATTATAATTTTTGCTGGAATTATTTCCGGCTTGCCCGGTATGATCGGACAAGGTATTTTAACCGGAGAAGCCGGGCAGACTATGGGCCTCATTGGCTTTATACTTATTGCCCTGGCTACCACTGTCCTTATCGTAATTTTTACCGAAGCTCACCGGCGCATTCCGGTTCAATATGCAAAAAGTGTAGTGCGTGGGGGCCGGATGCACCGTCAGTCTGGTTCAACTCATATACCGCTGAGGGTTAACACTGCCGGAGTCATTCCTCTGATTTTTGCTATGGCATTTATCATGTTTCCCAGCATTGTTGCCAGCTATTTTGCCAGCCCTGCCGGCACCGATCCTAACTTTGCCAATCATATAGTAAATATTTTCAGTCCCGACGCAGCAATGCCGCTGGGCTTGGTATACTGGGGCTTAACTTTTCTGCTGGTGGTATTTTTTGCTTTCTTTTACACCATGGTTATTTTCCAGAACCAAGACTTGCCCGGCACTCTTCAGCGGCAAGGTGGTTTTATTCCCGGTGTGCGCCCGGGCAAGAAGACCGAAAAATACTTGAATGGAGTAATTCACCGTATTACTTGGGCAGGCGCACTATTTCTGGCTTTTGTTGCCATAATCCCTGTAATTGCACAAGAGGCTACCAACATTCAGGCCTTACAACTGTCCTCCTTTGGTATGCTTATTGTTGTAGCTGTCACGCTTGATACCATGAAACAACTTGAAGCCCAGCTTGCTATGCGTCGATATGAAGGCTTTATTAAGTAGGGTATTTGGGGTTAGCTGTGTATATAGTCTTCATAGGTCCACCCGGGGCAGGCAAAGGAACTCAAGCAGAGCTGGTAGCTTTTAAATTAGGCCTCGAGCATATAGCGCCGGGTGACTTGTTTCGTCAGGCAGTAAAACGAGGAGATGGGCTTGGTTCAGAAGTTAAAGGATATATGGAGCGGGGAGTACTGGTTCCGGATGATATAACTATCCGGGTAATCTTGGAAGAACTGGATAATTTGAATAATGAAGCCGGGGTTATCCTGGACGGATTCCCTCGCAATAATAACCAGGCCAAAGCCCTGGATACAGCTCTTGAAAAACAGAATAAAGCTATTGAGCATGTAGTTTATATAAAGGTAGACCGCCTAGAGTTGATCAGACGCTTGTCAAACCGCTGGTTATGCCGTGAGTGCCAGACCCCCCACTCTTTAAGTGCAGGGCAAGCACATAGCAATAAACAGTGGTGTTCCACCTGTGGAGGTAGTTTATATCAGCGTCCGGATGATAAACCGGAAACGGTAGAGCGCCGGTTGCTTGTGTATTTTGATGAAACGTCTCCCCTGATAGATTACTATCGAAATCAGGGAAAGTTGGTAGAGATTAGTGGTGAGGGCAAGGTTGAAGAGATACAGAATCGAATAATTAAGGTATTGGGGTTAAAAGGTGGCAATCATCATAAAGACTGATCAAGAGTTAGAATTGATGCGAGATGCCGGCAAAGCCACCGCCAGTGTACTAAAATTACTTGCTTTGAGCATAAGACCGGGTATGAAGACTTCCGAGTTGGACACAATAGCCAGCAGCGAGGCTTTAAAATTGGGAGGTAAGCCATCATTTAAAGGGTTCCGGGGTTTTCCTGCCAGTTTGTGTGTCTCAATCAATAATGAGGTAGTTCACGGCATCCCCGGTGACAGAATAATTAGCGAAGGCGATGTAGTATCACTTGATTTCGGGCTTAAACTAAGAGGGTTTCAGGGTGATACAGCACTGACCATAGGGGTAGGAAAAATAAACCCGAAAACTTCAAAGCTTATCAAGGTAACCAAAGAAGCCCTTGAAGCAGGCATCCAGGCAGCAAGGAATGGCAACAGGGTTGGAGATATATCAACAGCAATTCAAAAGCATGTCGAAAGTCATGGTTTTGCAGTAGTGCGTGAATATACCGGACATGGTATAGGCCGACAAATGCATGAGGATCCGCATGTGCCCAATTTCGGACAACCGGGAACCGGCCCGGTATTAAAACGAGGAATGACAATTGCCCTTGAACCCATGGTAACCGCTGGAGATTGGCGTACCAGACTTGGCAATGACGGCTGGGTAGTTTATACTGCAGATGACAGTTTAGCAGCCCATTTTGAACATACTATAGCCATCACAGAGGGTGATGCAGAAATTTTAACTGTAAACTAATTTATATGGCAAAAAAAGACGCAATTGAAGTAGAAGGTATAGTGCTTGAAGCTCTGGCCAATGCCACTTTCAGAGTAAAGCTGGCTAACGACCATGTGGTCCTGGCGCATATATCGGGAAAATTGCGAGTTCACTATATTCGGGTTTTGCCCGGTGATAAGGTTTTAGTAGAACTTTCACCCTATGACCTTACCCGTGGCAGGATCACTTACCGTTTGAAGTAAAGGGAGTTGGGAAAGATTACAATGAAGGTTAAGGCATCTGTAAAAAAAGTTTGTGACAAGTGTAAAGTAATAAAACGCCATGGGGTAGTGCGAGTTCTGTGCACCAATCCCAAGCATAAACAACGTCAGGGTTAGAGTAAGAGGAGGCTTTAATGGCACGTATTGCCGGAGTTGATATACCCAAGACAAAACAGATATGGGTTGCATTACAATATATTTATGGTATCGGCCGAACCACAAGTATAAATATTTTAGATGAAGTTGGCATTGATCGTACTCAGGTGGTAAGCAATCTGACTGAAGATGAAGTAAATCGCTTAAGAGAAATGATTGCCAAAACTTGTAAGGTTGAAGGCGATCTGCGTAAAGAGAATTCCATAAACCTTAAAAGGTTAATGGATACGGGCACTTATCGGGGATTACGGCACCGCAGAAATCTGCCGACCCGCGGACAACGTACCCGAACCAATGCCCGCACACGGCGTGGTGAACGCAAGACAGTCGCCGGCAGAGGCCAGAGACGTGGTATGACTAAAAAGTAAAGGTTAACTAGGAGAGAAAATGGTAAAAAAACGTACTCGTATTAAAAAGAAGGAGCGTAAAAATATACCGCAGGGGCGGGCATATATACAGGCGACTTTCAATAACACCATAATTACCTTAACAGATCCCAAAGGGAATGTTATTGCTTCTGCCAGTGCCGGCACTGCAGGTTTTAAGGGGTCTAGAAAAAGCACTCCTTATGCAGCTCAACTGGCAGCCACAAATGCTGCCAAGAAAGGCATTGAACAGGGCTTGAAAGAGATACATGTCTATGTAAAAGGACCGGGTGGTGGACGCGAAGCTGCTATACGCTCTTTACAGAGTACAGGCCTTAACGTGGTCAGTATTCGGGATGTTACGCCTATTCCCCATAACGGGTGCCGGGCACGTAAAAGGAGGAGAGTCTAATGGCAAGGTATACAGAAGCACGCTGCCGCTTGTGCAGGCGTAGTGGTGAGAAGCTCATGCTTAAAGGAGATAAATGCCTTACCAGATGCGTGTTCGACAAAAGACCCAAACCACCAGGCCCACAACTGGGCAGACGACGCCGTCTTTCTGACCGTGGAATTCAACTTCGGGAAAAACAAAAGGTCCGCTACAGTTACGGACTGATGGAAGCTCAATTACGCCGCTTCTTTGCAGAAGCAAGCCGTCAGCCCGGAGTTACCGGTGATACTCTAATCGTGTTGCTGGAGAGAAGGCTGGATAATGTTGTCTACCGTTTGGGCTTTGCCGATTCGCTATCACAAGCAAGACAGATTGTAAGGCATGGTCATATATTATTAAACGGAAAAAAGACAGACATTCCATCTTGCCTGGTGCAAGAAAATGATACCATAGGCTGGCGCGAAGGCAGCCGTAAGACAAATTATTACAAGCAACTGGTTGAGAATATCGGCTCAAAGACCACTTCTCAATGGCTTAGCATTGATAAAGCCAAAATGGAAGGTAAGGTTATTGCTTTACCAACTCCTGATGATGTGGGTATCCGCTACGATACAGCGGCTGTGGTCGAACATTACTCTCGCTAGCCGGTTTAAGGAGGTTCGTGGTTGTCAAGTTTGGTTATACCAAAAATAGAATGTGTTGAAGAAGGTCCTAGTTATGGCCACTTTGTTGCCGAGCCTATGGAAAAGGGTTTTGGCGTCACTGTGGGTAATTCTTTAAGGCGGGTTTTATTGCGTTATCTGCCTGGTGCAGCAGTAACTCAGGTATGGATTGATGGAATCCACCACGAGTTTTCACCTATGCCATTCATCAAAGAAGACGCTTTACAGTTTTTGCTAAAAATTAAAGAGTTGCGGCTAAAACCGCTGTCCGGCCAGCCTGGTAAACTGGTGCTTTCAAAGCAGGGCGAAGGCGAGGTGTATGCCTCTGACATTGAAAAGAATATGGATTTTGAAGTGGTAAATCCTGATTTGCTACTGGCAACCATCGATTCTCCTGAAGGCAAGCTATACGCTGAGCTTACAGTAGAAATGAGCATTGGTTACCGGGCGGGAGAAACAAAGGATGACATGGCTGTTGGCACTATACCCGTAGATGCTATTTTCAGCCCGGTTCGCAAAGCGAACTTCACCACCGAACCGATGCACGTGGGACGTGAAACCAGCCAGGAACGGCTGCATCTTGAAGTATGGACCGATGACACCCTTCCTCCGGCTGCTGCTGTCAGCCTGGCAGCAGAAATCCTGAAAAGTCAGATGGAACCATTTGTAGAGTTTGGCGAGCTTTCGCTGGTAGAGCAGGGAAAGCGGGTCTTCAAGGCTACCATACCGTCAGATATTTATGATATGCCAATCGAGCAATTAGACCTTTCTGTCAGGGCGCTTAATTGCCTGAAACGAAGCGAGGTTAATACTGTAGGTGAACTGGCCAGCATGAACGAAGATGAGGTTTT
>PWTP01000031.1 GCA_003563865.1 Dehalococcoidia bacterium | reverse complement strand
TCTCCAAACAATAGCGCTTGCCGGCTAATTACTATATGACAGATACTTTATCACAACCAATACGCCAAAAGCACTACTACTTTTTTAACTGCAGGCCGGGAGTTCTACAGTAAAGGTTGTTCCTTCTCCAACACAACTGTCGACACTGATGCACCCACCATGGTCTTTTACTATATTATGACAAACCGACAACCCCAGCCCGGTGCCTTTGCCCCTCGGCTTAGTAGTATAGAACGGTTCAAACAAATGTCCCATGCTTGCTCTGTCAATACCGGGTCCATTATCTGCAATTTCTATACAGACATAACCCGGCTTATGATAAGTGGAAATAGATAACTCGGCTTTTTGTTTTCGTTCTATCATGAAATATTCAGCATTTGCAATAATGTTAACAAGCACTTGCTGAATTCCCAGATTGTCAGCCATAACCGGTGGTAAATCATTGCCCAATTTCGTTTTAACGGTTATGGAGTGGCGCTTATGAATATAACTCCTCAGATTAAGCACGCCGGCAACAACCGCATTAATATACAGGGTCTGTTTTTCGGTTTTCTGCATTCCGGCAAAATCAAGCATATTTCTTACAATGGCAACTGCCCTCGATGCTTCGTGGTGAATTATAGCCAGGTCTTCACTCACATCAGCACTCAGTTTTTTATCGAGCAACAGCTCGCAAAGCCCGATTATTCCCGTCAATGGATTGTTGATTTCATGAGCAAGCCCGCTTGCCATTTCTCCTATCGTGGCCAGCCTTTCAGCCATAATTATTTGCTCTTGCATAAACCGTCGTTCAGTTATGTCCCGAGTAATGGCAAGTATCTCTTTAGCTTCTCCATTTTCATCTCTTATAAAACTGAAGCACCCTTCTACCGGTATTATTTTCCCGTTACGGTGAATCATCTCAAGCTCAAGTACCCGGATTTTACCGGGGAAGGTGCGATTTTGGTGCTCAAGGCCTATTTCGTGCTCCAGTTCTTTTTGAATTATTTCGACTGATTCAGCAGTAAAAACATCCTGGACTTTTAACTGCATCGCTTCCTGGGGAGTATAGCCACACAACCTTTCAATAGAAGGACTTATGTATTTCAGGTTATTGTCAAAATCAACCGTCCAGATAACATCACCGGCATTGTCTGCCAGCAAGCGGTAGCGATGTTCACTTTCTTCAAGTGCTTTTTCGGCTGTTTTGCGTTTAGTAATATCTTCACCTGAAGCAACTACCGCTGCCGGTTTGCCGCCATCATCAACCATCTCGTAATTCCACAGCATGTTTCTTTCGCAGCCGGCCCCTGAAATCACCCGGTTCTCATACGTGCCTTTTGCTGGTTGTTTTCCGGCAATCACATCCAGATAAAATGAATAAACTTCCTCCTTTTGTGATGCCGGGACAAAACACTCAAACCAATTTTTGCCCACTGCCTGTTTTTCATCCATGCCGATAAGTTGACATCCCCTGCGGTTGATAACTTCTATACAACCTTTTGTATCCAGTACAAGTATAATTACACCGGCAACATCAAGATACTTCTGCACTCTCTGATGCTCTGACTTTTCTGCTTTGAGCCTGCTAATACCTGCTGAAAAGCTTGTTGCTTCACTATTTAGAGGCAAAAGAAATCTCCTTTATTTGGTCCATAACTGGCCAAGTCAATTTTTAAAATATTATAAATAAACCGGATATTTAACCAAATTCCGGCATTTATTATGCTTATTTTACCCAATCTTAACTTATTTTAAATCCCCCAATAGTACCTTATATCCGTTACTTTCGATAAGGGCATTGATTGCTAATTATTAGTTTTTCGTTTACATTTACCGGTTATGTATTTAAAGTATTTATTGTTTAGCTTAATTATTTGGTTTTTGCTAAAATAACCCCATGCAAAGAACAATTGAAGACATCAATTTAAAAATTAAAGCCGGCAAGGCCGTAGTAGTAAATGCCGAAGAGGTTATCGGCATCGTAGCCAAAAAAGGCCTGTCCCGGGCAGCGCGTGAAATTGATGTTGTAACCACCGGCACCTTCAGCCCTATGTGCTCTTCAGGTGTTTATTTCAATATCGGCCATTCTAAACCGCGCATAAAGCTGGAAGCCGGCAAAACATTTCTTAATGATGTCCCGGCATACACCGGTTTCGCAGCTACCGATGTAATGCTGGGTGCAACTGCCCTGCCTGAAGGTGACCCCAGAAACAAAATGCATCCCGGGGATTTTAACTATGGCGGTGGGCATGTAATTGAAGATCTGGTATCTGGAAAAGATGTTTATTTTTCGGCTACTGCCTATGGCACTAACTGTTATCCACGCAAAAAACTGGAAACCTGGATAAATATGAAAGACTTGAATGAAGCAGTATTGTGTAATTTCCGCAATGCTTACCAGAACTACAATGTTGCGGTTAATCTGTCTGATAAAACTATTTATACTTATCTGGGAATTTTAAAACCACGGCTTGGCAATGCAGTTTACTGTTCGGCCGGGCAATTATCACCGCTCTTAAATGATCCTTTATATAAAACAATCGGTATCGGTTCACGTATATTTCTGGGCGGCGGAACCGGGTTTGTGGCCTGGCAGGGAACACAACACAACCCAACCGTACCGCGCACCGAAAAGCAAATACCTAAAAAAGGCGCCGGAACATTGACTCTTATCGGAGATTTGAAACAAATGAACGCCCGATGGCTTAGAGGAATAAGCATGCAGGGTTATGGTGTATCACTAAGTGTGGGAATCGGAATTCCTATTCCGATTCTAAACCCCGAAATTCTGGAGTACGCCACCATAACTGATGACGATATTATAGCCCCGGTTATGGACTACTCAAAGGCTTACCCGCAAAATATTCCGGAAATACTGGCCGAAGTTAGTTACGGCCGGCTGAAAAGCGGATCAATATGCATTAATAACCATGATATACCCACTTCATCTCTCTCAAGTTATTCCGGCGCACTTGAAATAGCCAACACCCTTAAAGGCTGGATCAAACGCGGTGAGTTTTTGCTTAGTGAACCGGTGGCTCCATTGCCCGGCCTTGAGGACGGGTCAAGCACCAAACCGTTGAACTATCGCCCGGTAGAGAGAAATAACAATTATTAATTTAACTGGGGTAGTATTTTGAAAGTATCAAAGAAAATTGTTCTTCACTTCCCTGCCCGCCTGGTAGAAGAGGCCATCGCCTGCCGGCTGGCCAAAGATTTTGATCTTCAATTTAACATTCTCAAAGCGTCTATTATTCCCGATTCAGAAGGTTTTATCGTACTTGAGCTAACCGGCGAGCAGGAAGCTTATGACCAGGGAATCCGCTTTCTTACCAGGGCCGGCATTCATATTGAAGCTCTCAGCCAGAGCGTGGTAAGGAATGAAGATAAATGCACTCACTGCGGAGCCTGTGTGACTGTTTGCCCGACCGAAGCCTTTGAAATTGAGCCGCCCAACCGCAAGATCCATTTCAACCACACCAAATGCATAGCCTGTGGTGTATGCTTGAAAGCCTGCCCCCCGAGAGCTATGGAACTTCATTTTTAAATGCAGCAATCCCGCGATTACCGTAACTGGGTTACAGGTGAAGGGCTTCACCGTTTTCAGGTAACCGACGGCCAGACCGACCTTTTAATTCTGGCCGATGCCCCCCTTGAAACCGAAGCCGGTTTTATAGTAAAAAAATTGCGGCAACACCTGAATGATTATGTTGGCAGCCGCCCTGAATTTGCCATTTCTCTAAAGCCGGTTGCACCGGATGACAAAGCGCCCGATATTGTTAAACTCATGATTTCAGCCTCTATCAAAGCCGGAGTCGGCCCCATGGCAGCGGTTGCCGGAGCAATTGCCCAGTTTGCCGGAAACCACCTTTTAAAACGCTGTAACGAAATAATAATTGAAAACGGTGGAGACATCTTCTTAAAAACCGGCCGCCCGCGCACTGTTGCGATATTTGCCGGCAAATCTCCCTTATCGGGAAACATCGGCATCAACATTAAACCGGAATCTACTCCTCTGGGCATCTGCACTTCTTCCGGCACGGTAGGCCATTCCTTGAGTTATGGTACTGCTGATGCAGCGGTGGTAATAAGCCCTTCAACTATATTGGCTGATGCTGCTGCAACTGCCCTGGGTAACCGGATTATTACTGTAAATGATATCGACGCCGGGATTGAGTTTATTAAAACCATCGGCCAAATCTCCGGAGGCTTAATTATCAAAGACGATAGACTGGGTTTATGGGGAGACATTGAGGTATGCAAACTTGATTAGAACGCGGGGGTTTACCTATAATTTCAAACATCATGAGCCGTAACATAAAAATTGTACCCGCTGTTCTTACCGAAGACCTTTCAAAACTCAAGTCTATGCTCAAGCAGGCTAAAACATTTACCAACCGGGTACAAATAGATCTGATGGACGGGTTATTTGTGCCGTCACTAAGCATCAATTCAGAAGCTCTTAAAATCATTCGGCCGGATATAGGCTGGGAAGCCCATATTATGGTTAACAACCCTGAGCGTGAAATTGAAAACCTGGTTAAAGCCGGTGCAAAAAGGATCATCTTTCACTATGAGGCAACTGATAACCACCGCCAAATTATACAGTCATTGCATACACTGGGCGCCAAAGCCGGCATAGCTCTGAATCCTGAAACCCGGCCCGATTTGTTAAAACCATTACTTGGCGTTTTAGACAGTGTTTTATTTATGTCGGTAAATCCCGGTTATTACGGTGCTCCGTTTATTCCAGAAGTTCTTGATAAAATTATGGAATTTAAAAATAAAAATCCGCAAATAGAACTCGGCATTGATGGAGGGGTAAAAGAAAATAACATCTCGCTGATAGCTGCCAGCGGCCTGGACTATATCTGTGTTGGCAGTGCAATATTTTTAAGTAAGAACCCGGTAAAAAGCTATCATAACCTGGTAAGGCTGGCTAATGCTTAAGCCCTGCCCAGAAGCCTCAAGGCGTTAACTACCACATTTTCAGCTGTAAGCCCCATATGTTTATAGGCGTCTTCCCAGGGCGCTGAAACACCAAAACCATCAACTCCAATGGCAATGCCTTTATCACCGGTATACTTTTGCCAGCCAAGGTTGCGGCCGGCTTCAACCGATATACGGGCAGTTATTTCCGGCGGCAATACCAGATTGCGGTATTTCGCATCCTGGCATTCGAAAAGCTCCCACGAGGGCATGGATACAACCCTTACTTTAATCCCTTGCTCTTTTAGGCTCTTAGCAGCAGAGGCAGCTATATGGACTTCAGACCCGCTGGCTATTAATATCAATTCGGGGTCGGGGTCTGATTCCCGAAGGATATAAGCACCCCTGGAAACCTCCCTTCCGTCTTTACCGGTTTTCTGCTTGTCAAGCGATGATACCTTCTGGCGGGTAAGCACCAGAGCGGTCGGGCCTTCATTACGCCTAACAGCAATTTTCCAGGCTTCCAGAGTCTCGGCATAATCGGCCGGCCGGATGGTAACCAGGTTGGGAACCAGCCTCAACCCCATTAGCTGTTCTACCGGTTGATGGGTAGGGCCATCCTCGCCAAGGCCGATTGAATCATGTGTAAAAATGTAAATAACCCGTATGCCCATCATGGCGGCCAGCCTTACTGCCGGGCGCATATAATCATAAAATATAAGAAAAGTGGCCACGTAAGGAATAATTCCGCCATGCAGGCTCAAGCCGGCAGCAATAGCACCCATGGCATGCTCACGCACACCAAAATGCAGATTGTGGCCGGTTTGGTCTTTAGCACTGTAATGGCCTTTGTCTTTCAAAATAGTTTTGTTGGAAGGTGCCAGGTCACCGGAGCCACCAACCAGGTAATTTATACATTTAGCAAGGGCATTAAGTGCAATTCCGGATGATTCACGTGTAGCCATCGGCTTTTCGGGCAATGGTGGCAGCAGGCCTAGTTCTTTGTCCCAATTCTCCGGCAGTTCACCTTTCATGCCGGCAACAAATTCTTTAGCTAACTGCGGGTAAATACCGGAGTACTCTTTAAACACGGTTTTCCATTGTTGCTGGGCTTTGGTGCCACTGGCTTTAGCCTTATGAAAGTGATCTAAGGCCTCGTCAGGAACAGTGAATGGTTCATATTGCCAGCCCAGTTTTTCCCGCGTGAGCCTGGTTTCTTCCTGGCCAAGTGGCTCACCATGGGCTGAAGCGGTCCCGGCCTTGTTCGGGCTTCCATATCCGATTAATGTTGAGCATACAATCAGGCTGGGTTTGCCGGTTTCCTGCCTGGCCTGCCGTAAAGCGGCATCAACTTCCCTGGTATTCAAGCCATCAATAGGCCCGATAACCTGCCAGCCGTAAGCCCTGAATCTTTCAGGTACGTTTTCGGTAAAAGCAAGGTCGGTAGAACCTTCAATGCTTATATTATTATCGTCATACAGGCAAATCAGCCTGCCTAAACCCAATGTCCCGGCAAGCGAACAGGCCTCGGATGCTACTCCCTCCATCATATCTCCATCAGAGGCAACCACATAGGTAAAGTGATCGATAATATCAAACCCGGGCTGATTATAATGGCCGGCCAGCCACCGTTCAGCCATAGCCATACCTACTGCATTAGCCAGGCCTTGCCCCAGTGGGCCGGTAGTGGTTTCAATTCCTGATAGTTCATCACGCTCGGGATGCCCCGGAGTTATGCTGCCAAGCTGCCTGAAGCGTTTAATCTCGTCAAGCGTTACCGGATAACCATAAACATGCAACAGGGAATACAGTAAGGCCGATGCATGCCCGGCCGAGAGAATAAAACGGTCCCGGTCTATCCAGGAAGGATCATCCGGGTTATGCTTCAGGTGTTCTTGCCATAACACATATGCAAAAGCAGCCATCCCCATGGGTGCTCCGGGATGCCCGGATTTGGCCTTCTCAACAGCATCAATAGATAAAAACCGCAGAGTGTTAATACATAATTTTTCGATACTCATAGTGTTAAAAATTCTATACCACTCTGGATACCTAATTCAAATCATAGCTGGTTTTTGTTTATGGTGCCCTGAGGCGGGATGAATAAATTATACCAGAATAAAAATACTTGATGATTTGAACGCTACAGTATTACAATTGTATAAAATAAATTTATCGCTCCCAGGGGTGAAAATGAACCTCGATTACCTCAATACTTTCCGCGAACTGATACGCAAGGGCAGCTTTTCAGCTGTTGCCCGCGAATTGTGCATCAGCCAGCCGGCTGTTTCTTTCCAGATACAGAAACTGGAATCAGACCTGGGTTCCATACTTATCGACCGCAGCCAGAAGAAACTCAAAGTGACTGCCGCCGGGCAGAAATTGCTTGAATTTGCAAATTCAGTCAATACTGAACATGCGATACTGGTAAACGAACTCGGCAGGCTGAGGTCAAACGTTACCGGCCGGCTTAAAATTGCCGCCAGCACTATCCCGGGAGAGTTTCTGGTTCCTCCCCTGGCAGGAGAATTTATATCGCATCATAATGATGCCACTGCCCGCATAGATGTCATGGATTCGGTAATTGTAATCGAACAGGTCAAACATGGAGATTACCAGCTTGGTTTCTGTGGTTCAAAACCCCCGGAAGATGCCGCCCTCACCAGTTTTAGGTTTGCCGAGGATGAAATTGTGCTTATTACTTCACCTTCACATCCTTTGGCACATGCAACAGAGGTTGATTTTGAGCAATTAAAAGCCTGTAATTTCATCTCCCGCGAAATTACTTCCGGCACCCGGCAAAGCCTCGAGCAGGCCATGAACGAAACCGGTTTTGATTTTCAAATAATTAAACCCCGCTTGTTGCTTTCAAACACTCAGGCAGTTATTTCAGCCGTCGAAGCCGGTAGCGGTATGGCTTTTGTTTCCAGCATCGGTGCTCAAAAAAGCCTTGATCTGGGCTCTGTAAAAAAGGTGAATATCAAAGGTTTTAACCTGAAGCGCGACTTTTATTGTGTTTATTATGAACCACACGAGAATTTGAGGTTGCTTGAGGAATTTTTGTTCTTTGTTAAACAAAAAGCAGGTTATGCACCAAAATAATTGTATAGTATTTACCAGTTGCAGCAACAACTGCAAAGCGTGTTTAAATTGAAGCCTGACCCGGGTTTTGCTGCCTGATAATCCGGCAAAAAACCTCAACCAGCTCTCTATCAAACTGGGTACCGGCACACTTAGTGAGTTCCTGCAAGGCCTCTTGCCAACTCTTTCGGCCACGGTAAGGGCGGGGAGTTGTTATGGCATCGTAAGCATCAGCAATAGCAAGAATACGCGCACCTGTCGGAATGCTTGCCCCCTTTAAGCCTGATGGATAACCTTTACCATCATAGCGTTCATGATGATGCAGTATCAGGGGCAGGCAATCAAAAAGCTCAGTTGCATGCTGCAAAATCTCAGAGCCAATTTCAGGGTGGGTTTTTATCGGTCCCCACTCGGCAACCGTCAGGTCTTCTTTCTTGTTTAGAATTGAATCCGGTACTCCAATTTTTCCAATATCATGCAACAGGCCGGCTGCCCGGATAGTATTAATCTGGCTCTCCGGCAGTTTTATTTCTTCAGCCAGAGAAACTGCATATTCACTTACTTTTCGCGAATGACCATAGGTGTAACTGTCTTTAGCATCAACCGTTGCAGCCAGGGCATAGATAATACTGATCGACCGGTTATGGCTACCGGTTTCGTTTGACAGCGCATTTTTTGAAAATTCAGCCTTGTCCCGATAAAGGCATGTGCGGTTCCGGCCCAAGTTTTTTGCCCGGAACATGGCAGCATCAGCTGCGCCGATTATCTCCTCACGCATTACTCCATCACCCGGCCAGTTGGCTATACCCAGGCTGATGGTTAAAGGCATCGCCCTCGAGCTTGTTTTTGCTTCAATCGTTTTACGGATGCGTTCGGCTACTTTATAAGCAGCTTCAGGCATAGCTTCAGGTAGTATTACTGCAAATTCTTCTCCACCATAACGTAATGCAAGATCAATACTGCGTATGGAAGATACAATATATTGAGCCACCTTGCGCAACACCTGATCACCGGCCAGATGCCCGTAAATATCGTTGTAAACCTTGAATAAATCGATATCTAGCACTATCATCGAAAAAGTGGATCCGAAGCGCGAGCCTCTGGCAATCTCCTGCTCCAGCCGTTCATGAAAATGCCGGTGGTTATACAGGCCGGTAAGTTCGTCGGTGTTGGCTTTAATCATTGCATATGTATAAAGCTGGGCATTTTCTAAAATAATGCCAACTTCACCGGCAATACCCTCAACTGTATAAATATCCTCAGCGGTATAAAGACGGTTATTTTGTTTTTTACCAAGAGCAATAATAGCAACCATTCTACCACGGCTTTTTACCGGAATAAACATTCTCACCCCGGTTTTATCCAGCTGCTCTCTTTCATCTTTCCATAAAGCTTTAAATTCAGCCAACCTGTCTATATTTTCAATATTCAAATGACCATCATGCTTGTCCAGCCAGCTGATAACCGGGCTATCGGGGTCAAACATAATCACCGGCTCTTCCGATGCGTTTCCATCCGGCGGGTAAACATATTGTGATTTGAATTGGCCGTTGTTATTGTCACTTAATATGAGGTAGCTTCTGGTTATGTTAATGGCATTGGTAATCATGGGTAAAAGCTCGCTTGCCAGTTCTTCCAGATTAAGATTGCCACCCATTTTCTGGCAAAATTCAGCCAGTGATTGCCGGTAGTCATAGGTTTGACGGTGAAATATCCGGTCTACAAAAGCATCTGTGCTTTTTCTTAACGGTCTGGCACCGAGAGCCAAAAGCAAAACAAATATTGAAACAGAAGTAATCAATACAAGCGGCGGTGCTTCCGGTAAATACCGC
>PWTP01000142.1 GCA_003563865.1 Dehalococcoidia bacterium | reverse complement strand
GATCTAATATTTGCTCATCTTCCAGCCAGACAGATGAATTCAAACAAATACCATCGCAGTGAGAAGCAGCCTGGATGCCATCTGGCGGCGCATCGGCTGGACTGAGGTAACCAAGCCCCCACTCAGTCGATCCCCAAATGCGCTCGTCCTCCAGGACATTGCCGCACAATCGTGCGCCAGGATTGAAACCATAACAACCATGTGCAAGCCGGAACATGTTTGGGTCATCAAAGCTTGCCAGCCATGAATGCAATTCTGCTGCTTGCTGTCCACCTGAAAAATTGGTGACAGAGCCTGATTCGACATCTAAAACTATGGGGCTTCTTAATAAACCACACGGTGGGGCAATACTCCCATCAAACACAAGCTTCCCGTTAATGCTCTCAAAATCTGGAATAAAGCTGATCTGACCGCCCATGAAATGCATCCCGGCTGTATCACATAAACCATCATCACATGAGACCTTTCGCTCGTCTGGAAGGAGATTGAAAGAGAGATCGTTCCCTGCTGGCGTGGTTATCCTCATGTGGCTTGCTTGCTGTGTCATGTCTGTTACCCTGTGCATAAAAGCAGAGAGCATGTCCGCGTCTACACGACCAATCAGGCGAACCATCATATCCACGGTCATTTCAACCAGGCACATATAACGCAATTTATTGTTTTGTTTCATCGCCTTCTCAAACGGAGTGGAATAGAGCAGCCATTGCTTATTGAATTCCACCCAAGCATCTGCCTCAGTTAGGGCAGCAGTCAGACTCTCTATCGGCAGCATTGGGTCAGCTGCTTTTCCTACGCCAAGTGGTGCAGCCAGGTGAATAACCATTGGTTTTGCACCCAGTACGTGGGCAGCAGATGCAACTGCATCCACGACACGCATATCCGATTGCGTATCAGATGTGATGATAAAAGTCTCCCCTTCTTTGAGACGAAACATGTCTTTCGCCAAGATAAAGGCTGCTTTTGCCAGTTCAAATTGATAAGTCTTATTCAATATTTCCTCCAAATAATTCTGATTATTAACAGTCCTTTGATCCGTCAATTCACCGAAGCTGACAATAACTCACACCTTTGATGTTCTTACTTCATCCAAGAGATAACATGCAGCCTTATGATCTTTGCCTACAGTAATCATCTCGGGTTCTTCGGCGCTGCACACCGGCATAGCATATTTACACCGGGTATGAAAATGACATCCCGGTGGTGGATCAATCGCACTGGGGACACTACCTTCTAGAATATGCAAATCATCCAGGGAATTCATATCTAACGTAGGAATTGCTGAAAATAATGCCTGTGTGTAGGGGTGTTCTGGTTGTGTAAAAACTTTGGTTGCAGGACCCTGTTCTACAATTTTGCCCAGGTACATTACGATGATACGATCAGACATGTAATGCACAACGCTCAGGTCATGTGAAATCAGGATATAAGTTAATCCCAGCTTTTCCTTTAATTGTAGTAGCAGGTCGAGGATCTGAGCCTGTGAGAGGATGTCAATTGATGAGGTTGGCTCATCAAGAACAACCATTTTAGGCTCAAGAGCCAATGCCCGTGCGATGGCTATCCTTTGTCGCTGACCGCCAGAAAATTCATGGGGATACATAAATAAGCCCTCGGGCGTTAAGCCGACCATTTTTAATAGTTCAGCAACGGTATTGGCTTTTTTGTTGGTTGACATATCTCGATGCACTGATAGTGGTTCTCCTACCACATCACGAACCAGCATACGAGGGTTTAAGGACCAGAATGGATCTTGAAACACAATCTGAATATTCTGACGGACGTGTTTTCGTAATTCTTTTTCAGACATACTGGTCAAATCATGGCCATCAAAATAGATTTTTCCTTCAGTAGGGTCTTCCAATCGCAAGAGTACATTGACCAATGTGGTCTTTCCGCAACCAGATTCACCTACCAGACCCACAATTTCTCCAGCCCTTATTTCAAGGTCAACACCATCAACAGCTTTAACCCACTTCTTTTCTCCAAAAATTTTGTCACCCCGCACCGGGAAATACTTCTTCAAACCTTGAATCTTCACAAGTGGTTCAGTCATAAGCGTCCCTCATGCGCCAGGAAACAAGCGACTCGTTGTCCATCCTCAACAGGTTCCAGCATCGGTTCATCTTTAGTGCATTGCTCCTCGCCATAAATACAGTGACTGTAAAATGGACAACCCTTTTTGAAGGTTGGTTTAAGTTTCAACCCGGCAAATTTCAGTTTTTCGGATTTATCTCGAGGTATTGCAGAGATTAGAGTTCTCGTGTATGGGTGTTTTGCTTGTCTTATAACAATATCACTCCGCCCATCTTCAACCAGTTTTCCTTTGTAAAGAATACCTGCCTTATCACAAAAAACATTCACCAAGCTGACATTGTTTGCAATAAAAAGCACACTGATATTCAATTCCTTTTGAAGGTCGCCAATCAGTTTAAGTATCCCTGCCTGAATAGTCACGTCCAGATTACGGGTAGGCTCATCGGCAATTAAAAATTCTGCTCCACAAGACAATGCCATCG
>PWTP01000049.1 GCA_003563865.1 Dehalococcoidia bacterium | reverse complement strand
CCTCACCCGCCTATAATTAAATTATGATCCGCTGTTAAAAAGCAGGATTAGTCAAATAATTGCAGAATTGAAAATGGTAGTTTAAAAACCTCATGATATATTAACAACTCTCAGTAAATACCCGACACCCAGGAGGTAAAATGAGCCAAAACAACAATAACCAAATTGAAAGCCGCTTATGGAGCGCGGCAGACGAACTAAGAGCTAACTCCAAGCTGAAATCCTCCGAGTATTCAGTACCCGTACTCGGGCTAATCTTCCTGCGCTATGCCGATCATAAATTCAGTGCCGTTGAAGCCGAACTGGAAGGGCAAAGTACAGGCAGGCGTAAAATCGGGCCGACCGATTACCAGGCCCGCGGGGTAATGTACCTGCCCGAGGAAGCTCGTTTTTCTTCCCTGCTAAACCTGCCCGAGGGCAGCAATATCGGCCAGGCGATTAATGATGCCATGCGGGTCATAGAAACTGAAAACCCCGACTTAAAAGATGTCCTTCCGAAAACCTATAACCGCCTGGAAAACTATGCCCTCTCCGAGCTCTTAAAGCTACTAAATTCGATCCCCATGGATATAGAAGGCGATGCTTTCGGTAAAATCTACGAGTACTTCCTTGGCAAGTTTGCCATGAGCGAAGGGCAAAAGGGAGGCGAATTTTTCACTCCTACCTGCATCGTTAAACTCATCGTCAGCATTATCGAGCCCTACAGCGGGCGGATTTATGATCCCGCCTGCGGTTCCGGCGGTATGTTTGTGCAAAGTGCCCGCTTTGTCGATGAACATCGTAATAACGGCGGAGAAGTAATCAGCATCTACGGCCAGGAAAGGGTCTCTGAAACCGTACGCCTGGCCCGGATGAACCTTGCCGTTCACGGCTTAGGCGGCGATATCCGCCAGGGTAATACCTACTACGAAGACCTGCACACCAGTCCGAACAGATTTGACTATGTCATGGCTAATCCTCCCTTCAACGTGGACCGTATTGATAAGGAACGCCTTAAAGACGACCCCCGCTTTCCCTTTGGTTTGCCGCGGACTGATAACGGCAACTATGTCTGGATTCAAATCTTCTACAGTGCTTTAAATGAAAAAGGCAGGGCCGGTTTTGTCATGGCTAATTCCGCTTCCGATGCCCGGGCTTCTGAACTTGATATCCGCAAGCAGCTGATTGAGGAAAAGGCAGTTGATGTAATGGTAGCGGTCGGTTCTAACTTTTTCTATACTGTTACCCTGCCTTGCACCCTCTGGTTTTTTGACCGAGGCAAAAAAGATACCGACCGGGCAGATAAAGTACTCTTTATCGATGCCCGTCACATATTTCGTCAGCTCGACCGGGCCCACCGCGACTGGACCCCGGCCCAGGTGGAATACCTGGCCAACATTGTGCGTCTTTACCGCGGAGAGAAACAGGAAGATTTACATGGTGGATTGGAACTGTTGAAAGAGCATTTTACCAACCTTGAATATGTAGATGTGCCGGGTTTGTGTAAGGTAGTCGCCCTTGAAGAGATCGAAGAACAGGGCTACAGCTTAAACCCGGGGCGCTACGTGGGAGTAACCGCTCGTGAGGAAGATGATTTTGATTTTAAGGAACGCCTGGAAGAGTTGTATGAGGAGCTTGAAAAGCTTAATGCTGAGGCAAGGGAACTGGAAGAGCGGATTGCTGAGAATGTGGTGAAGTTGCTGGAGGGTGAGTGATGGGTTTGGAAATCACAACTATAGGTGAAGTTCTGGAAAAAATAGTTGGTGGGGGTACGCCTTCAAAACAAAGGCCTGATTATTGGGATGGTTCCATTCCATGGGCTTCTGTAAAAGATATGGCTGATGGACAATACAAGCTAGCAAATACGAAAGATAGCATTACAATAGAGGGGTTGAATAACAGTGCTTCAAATTTAATCCCCAGTGGAAATGTAATTATTTCTACTCGAATGGGCCTTGGGCGTGTATATATTAATAAGGTAGATATGGCAATTAATCAGGACCTTAAAGCACTCTTCCCTAAGAAGGATGTTAATAATAAATATCTGTTATGGTATATGGCGTCAATAGCTAATAAGATACAAGCAATTTGCAGTGGCACTACTGTTAAAGGTATAAGGGTTGAGCAACTTAAGTCATTAGAGTTTATCAAACCACCTATCAATACACAGAATAAAATCGCCGCCATCCTCTCCGCCTACGATGACCTGATTGAAAACAACCTGCGGCGAATCAAAATCCTCGAAGAAATGGCCCAAAATCTATACCGCGAATGGTTTGTCAACTTCCGCTTTCCCGGCCATGAGAATACCCGCTTCGTCGATTCCCCCCTGGGAAAAATCCCGGAGGGGTGGGAGGTTAAATGCTTAAAAGATTTGTTGATATTTAAGAACAAAGGAACTAAAGCTGGTGAACACCTGAATAATCTTGCTTACTTACCAATTGACTTATTGCCGAGAAAAAGTTTAGCAATCAGTGAGGTTAAACCTTGGGAGGAAGCAAAAAGTAGCCTTCATTTATTTGAAGAAGGAGATTTCTTATT
>PWTP01000139.1 GCA_003563865.1 Dehalococcoidia bacterium | reverse complement strand
CTCTCAAGAATGACACAAGTTTGCCTTATGCCTTACATTATCTATTAACAAGCTCAGCAATATTAGAAATAGCATATAATGGAATGTTTACAAAGCCTTCCTCTAGCCGGTAATCGGATAAAGATGTACGTGCAACCAGCGGGCAGGAATATTTATTGCGAAATATTTGCAGGCTTTTGGCCTTAAGGTTTTCAGCTGCCTTAACCTCAAGCGGAACTACGTTACCGCCAATTTGAAACAGGAAATCCACTTCAGCTTCACCACTATCTGCTGACCAGTAATAAGGGGTTAGTCCTCCCCTGGCAACCAATTGTTGTAATACATATTGCTCGGTTAGTGCACCCTTAAACTCCTCAAACACTCTGCTGCCATCAATTATCGTTTTTATATCAAGTTGGCTCATAGCCCCCAACAGCCCTACATCCAGAATGTACAGCTTAAAAGCCTGGGAGTCCTGGTAAGCCGCAAGTGGAGTCCCGGGTTTAGTTACTCTGTTAATTCTGTGCACCAATCCGCAATCAACCAGCCATGTCATGGCCAGTTCATAATCTCTGGCCCTGGCACCCTGCTTGATGAGCCTGTAAATAAATTTGCGGTTTTCTTTTGCAAGTTGTGCCGGTATGGATTTCCAGAGCATTCTTATGCGTGGAATAATATCACCAGGGGCATGCTTGGATAAATCCTGCTCATATGCTGCCAGCAACCTGTTTTGTATCTTGCGTACTGTGGCATAGTTTCGTTCGTCAGCAAAGGTCGCCACCACTTCTGGCATTCCACCGGTGTAATAATACTGCTTTAGCAGTTCGATATATAAACTCCTAAAGCTCTTTACGAGGTCAAAATCCCGGCTTTCCAGCAATTTAACAAGGTCGCTTCTACCCATGGCTGCCATATATTCGAAAAAATCCAGCGGGTATAAATCAAGGAAATCAACTTTACCTACTGGAAATGATGTGCCTGGATGCATAGCAACTCCCGGTAATGATCCGGCTGCTACAATATCATATTGAGGAGCATTTTCATTAAAATATTTCAATGCTGATAAAGCACGTGGCACTTCCTGGATTTCGTCAAATATAATCAGAGTATCACCTGCATTGATGGTTACCTCAGATTCAATTTGAAGTGCCATAATTAACCGGTTGATGTCAAAGCTACCATTAAACAGTGATAACATTCGCTCGTTATTGTCCATATTTATATAGCAAACATTGCGGTAATGCTCTTTTCCAAATTCTTGCATAAGCCAGGTTTTACCCACCTGCCTGGCACCACTTATTACCAGTGGTTTCTTTTTATTTGACTTCTTCCAGTCGATTAGATCATTCATAGCTCGTCTTTGCATTTTGACACCTCCTGGTTTTAGTTATTATAACACATTAAAACACTAAGTATGTACGAATAAGGTGCTATCATGACATATTATCGTACGAATAAGGTGCTCATAACAAATTTAAAATGTAATAGGGCACTTTGCCCCCACCCGAATCGTCATTGCGAGCTTTTCGAAGAAAAGCGCGGCAATCACCGCACCTACCAAATGTCATCGCGAGCTTTTCGAAGAAAAGCGCGGCAATATCCGCGTGTGGCACTCTGAGCTCGGAGATCGCTTCGTCACTATCGCTCCTCGCGATGACAAAAGGAAAAAGTATCATCCAGAGGCAGGCCTCAGCCTGCCGAAGGATTTTCCCCCAACCCCTCATCTCCCTGCTTGACAGCCCCATACAGGATGGCTACCATTCAACCACCATGAATGCAGCGGCTTTTATTCTAGACCTGCTTATTACCACTCTCAGCCAGATAATTTACCTGTTTGGCGGCATGTTTCTTTTCGGCCTTGTAATACACTTTATTTCCCACGCTACATTTACCACGCTCGCCAGAGCATTCGGCAATAAAGGAACATATGCAGTAGCCTGGCTGGGCACACCAATCCATGAACTGGGGCATGCCTTTTTCTGCCTGCTGTTTGCCCACCGAATAAATAAAATAGAATTTTTTAAACCCGACCCCGTCACCGGCACCCTGGGATATGTTTCCCACAGCTGGAACCGCTCAAATCCCTACCAGGTTCTGGGCAACCTGTTTATAGGCATCGGGCCTATCATTCTTGGCAGCGCTCTTCTGCTTGGTTTGTTCCACCTGTTTATTCCCAACAGCCAACAGGCGTGGGCTTTAATTACGGCCGGTGTAAACGAGGCAAGCGGAGGAGCATCATCAGCCGGCAGCTACCTTAATATTCTGGGCGATTCTTTACTTGCCCTGGTAGCATTGCTTTTTACCATGGAAAACCTTGCCAACTGGCAGTTCTGGGTATTTCTTTATCTTGCGGTTTGCATCTCTTCCAACGTGAGGCTGAGTTTGGCTGATGTTAAAGGCTCTCTACCCGGGTTATCCATTATTGTTATTGTTTTTCTTATTATAAATCTGGTTGCCCGGCTTATCGGTTCAGGCAACGAACAACCCTTTCTTTTTATAGCCTCGTTTCTTGCTATTATTTACAGCCTTTTAATGCTTGCTT
>PWTP01000181.1 GCA_003563865.1 Dehalococcoidia bacterium | reverse complement strand
GGCGTTATCTGGCAGCCTGTTTTTGGCTATCGGCGGTACAACTATATTGAATATGGTTTATGATCGTGATATTGATGCAAAGATGGCACGCACGGCTCGCAGGCCTATTCCGGCCGGGTTGATTCCCGCCCGGGAAGCCCTGGTGGTAGGACTGGTTCTGGCCGGCCTTGGTGTCGGGTGGGCGCTAATTATGTACCCGCTTTACGGGCTGGTTGTCTTTGCCGGGGTATTCTTCAACACAGTGGTTTATACTGTGTGGCTTAAACGCCGCACTCCATGGTCAATTGTTTGGGGTGGCATTGCCGGTGCAATGCCCATACTTGCCGGCCGTGTTCTGGGAACCGGTCAGTTTGATTTGGCAGGACTCTTACTGGCTATGGCTGTGCTTTTCTGGATTCCCACCCATATTATAACATTTAGCTTCAGGCAAGCCGAAGACTACAAAAGAGCCGGGGTTCCGGTTTTTCCCAACTGCTATGGTGAACGGACATCGTACATTATTACCGGTGTATCCACGGCTATTGCAGTTTTATGTTTGGTTATTGCAACCGGGTTGATTGGTTTGGACTGGAGTTATTTGAGGGTGATAATCACTTTGGGCATAATACTAATCGGATTTGCAGTACTGACAATGTACCAACATTCGGATAGGTATAATTTTATCCTGTTTAAAACGGCATCATTATATATGCTTATGGTAATGTTGCTAATGATGGTAGGCCTTTGGGATTATTTGCAGTTGTTTGGGTAATATTTAAAGGAAAGGAGAAAGACAAATGGCAAAAACACTGCGTATTATAGCGATTGTCCTGTTGGGTGCAACGGCTTTTATGACTCTGGTAGGTTCTGTAGGCACGGTATGCGTTGCATTCAACGCCGAGCTTTACGGGCGGGCATTTCAACAATATATAGAACATGCAACCCTTTATCAAGTATTAACATTTGCCGGTCTTTTACTGGCTATTGCAAGTATTATTGCAACCTATGCTTTGGCCGTGCGTGACAAATGGGCTTATAAGGGTGCGGTTATTATCCTGGTGCTGATCCTGGCTCAAGTCAGTATAAAGCTGTTTAACACCTGGAGCATTAGCGGTGCTCCGTTTGCACCCGTTTTGGTACGCTTTATGCTGGTAATAGTTACTCTGGCATACTTCCTGGTAATCAGGATTCCTGGCATATGGTCAAAGATAGGTGGTTTTACCGGAAGCTCCGGTGGCTCCAGATCTACAGTTGCCGGGATTGCTGCTATCACCGGTGGCGCAGCCCTTATGCTTACACCGCTGATGGCTTACCCTTCTCATATGGTGGAGGGTGCCAGTCTGGTTACTTATCAGCCAATTCTGATACCCCTGTTACTGGTAGGAGGGCACCTGGTAATGATGGGAATCACCATGCTGGTAATGTCGGCCTTTAATATATCCCATAAACAGATTGCAGTCTGGCTCCGTAAACGTATAACCTCACTTCTTCGCCCGATAACTATGCGGGGTTAAGTCGATAATTACCATTTATCAGTCGTAATGTAGTCAAAGCCAGGCAGGATTTCTCAGGGGTTTTGATTCTGCCTGGCTTTTTGTTGAAATAACTCGGGTGGTTTCAACAGTCAACTTAGAATGGCGGGTAACGTTGATGGACGGATGGCGTTTTGCTATAGTGTTGAAAAAGACTAAAGGGTGTTACAACAGGAAGGAGAGGAAGTGAAAGGGAATAAATTCGTTATAGGTGGAATAATAGTATTTATAGCCATCGGCTCACTGGCTTTTGCCGGTTTACAGAACTCGACATCTTTTTTCTTAACGGTCAGTGAAGTAAAACAGCAGGAAGCTTCCATATATGGTAAGGCGATAAAAGTAAACGGAGAAGTAGTGCCCGGCTCCATACAAGACAACACGAGTGAGCGCACCCTGTTGTTTACCATAACCGAAGGTGGGCAGGATCTGCAGGTAATTTTCTACCGGGGGACTGTTCCCGACAATTTTGAGGCCGGCCGTGAGGTTATTGTCGATGGGAAACTAAATACCGATGGTGTCTTTGAAGCCCACACTATTATGGCACAGTGCCCATCAAGATATGAACCAGAAATCACTTGAACCCAACCAAAGGTGTTATTTTTAACAGGAGGACATAATTAATGGCAGATATAGGCCATATCGCCCTGATTCTGGCACTGGCAGCCTCTATATATTCAGCAATTGCTTTTATATTGGGGAGGAAGGGTGCAAACCCGGCACTGGCTAAAAGTGCCAGGAATGGCCTTTTTGCTGCCTTTGGGCTTGTTTCACTGTCAGTTATCATCCTGACTATTGCCCTGGTTACAAGCAATTTTGAGTTTCGTTATGTGGCCAATTATACCGACAGGGAGCTAGGTTTACTTTATAAATTTAGTGCCTTATGGGGAGGACAGGCGGGTTCATTGCTTTTCTGGGCATGGTTTATCGCTTTTTTTGCAGTCCTTGCAGCATTATGGAAACGGCACTCTATTCAGAAATTGCAACCCTATGCTCTGGCAGTGATAATGGGTGTACAGGTATTCTTTCTGAGCCTTTTGGTTTCTGTTTCAACTCCTTTTGACAAACTAGCCAATATACCTTTCGACGGAAGAGGGCTAAACCTGTTATTGCAACATCCGGGCATGCTTATTCATGCCCCCATCACCCTGATTGCCTTTGCTGCCTTCACTATACCTTTCGCTTATGCTATAGCGGCACTGCTCGCCCACGAGCTTGACAATGAATGGTTAGCCTCTACAAGGAGATGGGCCGTCCTGGCCTGGCTGTTTTTGGGCGTAGGCAACATCACTGGCGCATGGTGGGCTTATACCATACTCGGATGGGGAGGATACTGGGCCTGGGATCCGGTTGAAAACGCCGGCTTAATGCCATGGCTGACTGTCACTGCGTTTCTTCACCTGGCCTTGATACAAAAAAGACGCCACATATTTAAAATATGGAACCTGGCACTTATCATATTGACTTTTAACCTGGTTATTTTTGGGACTTACATAACCCGTAGTGGAATGCTTTCGGGAATATCAGTGCATGTATTTGGAGATCACGGCTTAGACCCGTACTTTTTTACCTTCCTGTGTGTCACCCTGATCGGTTCAATGGGACTTCTTTTCTACCGCAGGAAAGACCTGAAGGGTAAAGACTATTCAATAGATTTAATCTCAAGAGAAAGCACCTACTACTTGACCCTTTTGCTGTTAGCAGGATCTACCTTGATAGTTTTGATCGGCACCATTTTCCCGGTAATTACCCGAGCCATAACAGGCAATGAAATTATAGTTGAACCGGCTTTCTTTGACCGAGTGGTTGGGCCAATTTTCCTGGCCATAGTCCTGGTTATCGGTATATGTACTCAAATTGGCTGGCAGCGGGCAATCGATAATAAAAGCCTGATTAACCGTTTCCTCTGGCCTGCAATAGCAGGCCTGGCAGTTGTTGCAATCCTTCTAATAGCAGGCATATCAAATTGGATTGTGCTATTAGCCTGCTTTGTGTTTGGCTTTACTTTCTTTTCCATACTCTTTAAATGGTTTCAAGAAACGAAGGTTCGCAAACAGGCTAAAGGCGAAAACTACTGGAATGCTTTTTGGAAATTATTGCTTGGCAACAGGCCCCGTTATGGCGGCTATATCATTCACCTGTCAATTGTTATTATGGCCGTTGGTGTTATTGGTTCTTCCTTCTATGAATCATATGACCAATCAATACTGGAAAAGGGCGAATCGGTTATCGTCAATGATTATACTCTTACTTTTAACCGCATAACTTATGAGGAAACAACCAGCCGGGCTGTGATAGCAGCTCAGCTTACGGTCTATAAGGGAGATAGACTTCTGGCCGAGATGGCACCACAGAAAAGAATTATGCTAACAGGTGATCATGCGGTTACAGATCCGGCTATCCACAGTAACCTGGTAGAAGACCTGTATGTTATTCTTGATGCCTGGAGTGAAGATGGGAATACCATTCTGCTTACAACTCGAATCGAACCGCTGGTAATATGGATATGGATCGGAGGGTATCTTTTTACTTTAGGCGGACTCATAGCCTTCTGGCCCGGTGACCGGCGCCAAACAGTGTTGCCAAAATCGCAATCTGCCAAGCATAAAAATGGTTAAAGTGCTTGTTATTCTGCTATTATTACAAAAATTGACCAGCGTATGTGGCAACCCGAATGCTTTAAGAGGGATATGATCGGCCAGCTGAGGGCGGTACAGGTTTTGAAGCTGGGGAAGTCCAAAGCTGGCCTTGTTCACAGTACGTACGGATTTAATTGTATGAAATTTCTGAGTAAAGCCATGGCCATTACCTGGAAGGATGTGCTTTCTGAAGCCAGGTCAAAAGAAACCATTCCCTCGGTACTGATCTTTGCTGTGCTGGTAATAGTTATTTTTAACTTTGCATTCGGGGCCGGCCCGGAACAAATGAAGCTGATAGTCCCGGGTATTCTATGGACTACTTTTGTATTTGCCGGCATGCTAAGCCTTAACCGCACCTTTGTCCAGGAAAAGGAACAGGGCTGCCTTGAGGCGCTGATAATCTGTCCGATAAAACGCCATGATATCTATATTTGCAAAACCCTGGGGAATTTCATTTTTTTAACTGTCATCGAAGCAATCTCATTGCCCGTATTTGTTGTACTTTTTAACCTGCCTTTAAGTGTACTGCCTATGCTGATTGTTATCACTATTATGGCCACAATCGGCTTTATTGCCATCGGGACATTGTTTTCGGCTCTGTCAGTTAATACTAAAGCACGAGAAATGGTACTTCCGATCCTGTTTCTTCCGGTTGTTGTTCCTGTAATCCTTTCTGCCGTTGAGGCCTCCAAACTGGTTCTGGCCGGTGGGTCATGGAGCAGCATTGCCTCCTGGTTGCAGATAATTGCTGCTTTTGATGTTATTTTTCTGGTAGTCTCTTACCTTATTTTTGAGTATGTTATTGAAGAGTGAGGGGGATAAAATGAACACGAGCCATAAAACCAAACTGGGTTTATTGGCACTGAGTGCCGCTTTGATGATCTGGGCTCACTACATGGTATTTGTTTATGTTCCAACAGAAGCAGTCATGGGCATCGTGCAGAGAATTTTTTACGTTATGGTACCGGTAGCCTGGCTGGCTATGTTTTCTACATTCGTTCTTTTCATTGCCAGCATTGCCTATCTAAAAACCAGAAAAAGCAGTTGGGATGCCGTGGCTTATTCAGCAGCTGAAATCGGCCTGCTTTTTACTACACTTGCAATCGTCGTTGGCATGTTGTGGGCTAAACCAATCTGGGGAGTCTGGTGGACCTGGGAGCCCCGTCTTACAACAACCCTGGTACTTTGGTTGATTTTACTGGCCTGCCTGATGGTGCGTAAAGTTGCCAATGATCCCTCTCGCGGATCAATATTTGCTGCCGTAGTTGGAATTGTAGCGTTCATTGATGTCCCTATCATCGGAATGTCTACTACTCTCTGGAGGGGCATCCATCCGGGAGGTATTATCTTCGAAGGTGGCCTGGCCCCTCCAATGCTCCAAACTCTGCTGGTCAGCCTGGCGGCTTTCACGGTGCTATACGTTCTTATGATGGTTCTTAGAGTTACAGTCAAGAATAATGAGATAACAATTGAAAAATTAAAAACGTTGCGGTGATAAAAACAGGTTATCATCCGTTGGAGGTATAAATATGGAAAATGCAGGTTACTTATTTGCTGCTTATGCCCTGGTATGGGTAACGGTTTTCGGCTTTATTCTTATACTGCTTAACCAGCAAAAGAAGTTCAGGCAAGACCTGGAATCACTGAATGCAACCTTAAAAGAAAATGATACGTCATCTGGTGATGGCAGTTAACCTGCCTTAAGCTCTAAAGCTTTAAACTCGGTTAAGTTTTTCTTTATGTAAACTATAATCTGGCCCGGCATTTGGGTTAACTGTCTTGTTACAGCTGTTGGCCTTTATCAATATAACCGGTTAATTTTGGCATTACAGCCTTTAACCAGTAAGTGTATTTACCGGGGAAGTTCTCTATATCTGCTGCCAGGTCTTGTAAACTGATGTACTTCCATTGGCTAACTTCTTCTTTATCAGGGTTTACTGAACCGTTGTATCTACCGGTAAGAACATGGTCATATTCATTTTCAATTAAGCCATTGGATACTTCGGCTTTGTATCTAATACAAAATATCTCTTTTAGCTCACAATCAAACCCCATCTCCTCCTTTAACCTTCTGTGAGCGGCAGATTCGATTGTTTCGCCCGGCCTTGGATGGCTGCAACAGGTATTAGACCACAAACCGCCACAATGATATTTGGTCATGGCTCTTCTCTGAAGTAATAATCGGCCTTCTGAGTTAAACACGAACACTGAAAATGCCCGGTGCAACTTCCCGCTTTTATGGGTTGCTATCTTTTCTTCTAATCCTATTTCGCAGTCGTATTCATCAACCAGTATCACCTGTTCTACCATTTGTTTCTCCTGTCTAAACTAAAAATGTAACTGAGCGATATTCTACCAGATTATTTTTTGGTCAGGCTAAATGATACAAAAAACAAAAATAGGGTTAAACTGGTTAATAATTTCATATTCACCGAATTTTGGAATATTTTGAGCCCTTTACACCTGTTAAATGTCCTGTTAAAATTGAAATCGTCCTTAAATTATAAGTCAAGAGGTCTACTATGAGTAAACGCAACATTCCGAGCCGGGAAGCCAAAAAACCCAAAAAAGATGCGAAAAAGCCGGTCATCTCAGATATAATCACTCCTCCGGCCTCAGTTGAAGTAGTGAAAAAGCGGCGCAAAAAGGAGAGTGAAGAATAATAACTCATTCAGCCGGTAATTTTCCATTTACTACCATTAAAATGCTTATCAGCGGCCGGGTGCAGGGCGTCTTTTTCCGCCGTTATGCTTCCGACCACGCAAAAAGGCTGGGCGTACGGGGCTTTGTCCGTAATTTGAGCAGTGGAAATACCGTCGAAGCAGTGGCCCAGGGGCCAGAAGCCTCAGTTAAGGAATTTTTAGAGCTACTTAAAAAGGGGCCACCGAACGCAGTGGTCGAACAGGTCAGCTCCGAAAGTATTGATAATGAACCATTATACGAAGACTTCAGTATAAAGTAGGATCATCGGCTATTCTTCCTTACCCAGCTCGGCTTCAGCTTCATCAATCAGATTCAGATAACCGGTTTCAAAGCCAACAGTACCGGAAACCTCACCATCTATATAATAGGGCTCTCCCTGGTATATTTTGCCATGCTGCTTTATGGAATGTTTGTTATCTGAGTTTGTCTCCAGTATCTGAGTGCCGTCGATAAGCCCCATATCAAACGGCATGGTAAAATATAAATCAGCCAGCACGTTTTCTATACCTAATTCATGCAGGCCCTGCCAGTTAATGCCGTATCTTTCAATTGACAAAAGTGACAGCAAATTAGCGACAGATAATACTCCTTCGCCTTTCTCTGTCTTCAACGGACAAGTGGTAATGAGATAATCTGACGATAACACCACATTAGGCATTAAAAAAGTGGGAATTGCCAGCGGTTTCTCAAGAGGATTATCCACTTCCACCCAATTGCTGTCTTTCACATCAAGCATAATCACCCGTGGAAAGTCATAACCCAGGGCTTTGTACACCGGATGCACCGGCCTGCCATCACCGGTGCCCCCGATTATCAATACATCGGCATCCCCCGCCCGCCGAATTCCTTCAATAATAGTAGAAAGTAACTTGGGGCTGGTCGAATAAGGATAAGGCCTATTGTCACTGTCTATGTTTGGTGCAATAAGCACACGGCGCGCTCTTGTAATGGGCTTTGGTGCTTTAAATGTAAACTCTTCAGAGTTGAAAATCAACAAATACTCCTAAAATTACAACTAATCCAGATTAAACCTGCTGGCATTTGGTCTGCTGAGCAGCAATAGCCTCAGCTTTTTTTAAATCCTTCCGTGTATTGATATTAAAAAAACTAAAACACCCTTTGTCTACTGCTTCCAGCTCGTCTTTCTCAACATACCTTACCTTAATAACATCGAACAAGCTTTCCACCTTACGCTCTCCGCTTTCTATCAATTCTTCCATGACACTCAGGCAACTGCTGGAATAGACTGCATGCAAAGGTTCTGTTAACCCGTTTTGTAGCGGAACTACTGCATCATAACCCGGCAAAAGATCGAATAGAAACCGCACCAGTTCAGGGTTAACAAAAGGCATGTCACAGGCAGTTACAAACACTGCATCCGCCTTGCAAGCTTTTAATCCGCTATAGATACCAACCAGAGGTCCTTTACCGGGATAAACATCAACAACAATCTGGGGTTGAATATCTAAATCAAGTGACGGTTTCTTTTGCAACGGAGCATATACTACGACTAATTTGCCATCCAGACACCTGAGTCGTGAAGCAACTCTTTCCACCAGGTTCTGGCCGTTTAAACTAACCCAAGCCTTTTCGCGCCCTAGCCTCGATCCTTTTCCACCAGCTAGAATAACAAGGCCATAATTCTTCTTCAAAATATTTCTTAGCGGATTATTCCTACCCCCTTATATTTAATTTTACCACCCACGTCAAGTACCCATAGGCCGGATAATGCTTTTCCATGCAAGCTTTAATACAATACCTTTCTACTCTCATTTCTTTGTGTTGAGGGGCGGTAAACCCAAATGATATACTTCTTTCAAATGATTCTAGCTGACATCGGAGAATTTGGCCTGATAGAGCAGATCCAAAAAATCACCGGCCATTGTTCGGACCTTATACTTGGCATCGGAGATGATGCGGCTGCATGGCAAAACGAAGGCGGCATTACCCTGGCCGCCACTGACAGCCTGATTGAAGGCATCCATTTTGAATGGAATTTTAGTAATTGGCATGATTTAGGCTGGAAATCACTGGCAGCCAACCTGAGTGATATAGCTGCAGTGGGTGGCAAGCCCAGAGTTGCCCTGGTGGCCCTGGCAATGCCGAAAACAACTCTTATCGAGAATGTTTTAAATTTTTACAAAGGCATGTCAGAACTGGGCAAGGCTTTTAATGTGGCTATCGGTGGAGGTAATATTTCTGACTCCCCGCAGGTTAATATCACTCTCACAGTTATCGGTTACACTGAAAATTCTGCCGGGTTGTTGACCCGCTCAGGGGCAATACCGGGCGAAAAGATAGCCATAACCGGAGCTCCTGGTTCAGCCGCTGCCGGGTTGAGGCTGCTACATGAAAAACCCGGCTTATCCGATAAATCTGCCCGCCAGCTGGTTCAATGTTTTTTAAAGCCGTATCCTCGATTAATCGAAGGGCTGTTACTGGCTGAAGAGGGGGTTAAAACCGCAATTGATACCAGTGACGGGCTAATAGCCGATCTAAGGCATATTTTAAAAGCCAGCCGGGTAAGTGCTATTATAGATACCGATAAGCTGCCGGTTGCCCCGCTTGTTGAAGCCTCATTTACATATACTCAAGCGCTTGGACTGGCCTTAACCGGTGGTGAAGATTACGAATTGCTTTTTACCGCCGACGATGCAACTATTCAAGAAATTACCGGCAGGCTGAAAACACCGGTTACAGTTATAGGTGAAATAATTCAATTGCAACCGGAATCTGTTAAACTAACCGGCAAGTCAGCCGGGTGTATAAAACTTAAAACCGAAGGGTGGAAACATTTTGCCTGACTGCCAGCCACTTACAATTGGAAGCCGCAGCCCGTCTCAAACACGTAAGTTAGGAGAAAGAATTGGCCGGCTAGCTCAACCGGGAGATGTCATCTTGCTGACCGGAAACCTTGGGGCCGGCAAGACCTGCCTTACCCAGGGTATCGCTAAAGGCCTCAAAGTTAAGCAACCAGTACAAAGCCCGACCTTTGTACTGGCAAGAGAAATGGAGGGCAGGCTTCCGCTTTACCATATCGACCTGTACCGTTTGGATGAT
>PWTP01000160.1 GCA_003563865.1 Dehalococcoidia bacterium | reverse complement strand
GATATAAACCGTATAGTCAGCCCTTATCACTTCAGTATTGCCAGCTGGCAGATAACCGCTGTATCGGCTGAATTTGATGAGTGGTTGTTTGGAGAAAGCTTTGACGCCTATGAGGGTGTAGCTATTGTTGAAGAATACTTTGAAAATGTTGGAAACAAAAATAACATCGAAGCAATGATAATGCTTGCCAAAGATGGGCTGCATGAAGCCGACATCAATATGTTAGAGTCAGAACTGGACATAATAAGTGAGCGGAACAGGCAGATATTACCCCTGGTCGAGAGTACGATTTCATCTCAGATAGAATCCGTGCTTTATGAAACAGGCCTGATCAATCCATCACAGACGCTGTCTAACTTCAACTTTATTTTTCCGCCGGTTAACTTTATTATTGAACCTCCACCTCATTTGCTGGTTATATCTCCGAGAGATGAGATTACCAGATTGCAAGATATAACGCTTGTTCAGGATTTGGGCGAAACAGAAAAAGAAATAATTGAAAATGCTATAGAAGAACTGGGGCTGTCTGCACTGATAGTAAAGTTGGGCGGGATTGCGACTTATCCGGCTTTTGTTGCCGAAAGTGCTTCACTTAAACGTACGCTGGATGTAGCGATTGAAGAATGGTTCCACCAATATTTGTTCTTTAAGCCTTTGGGATTTCTTTATGGATTGCATATTGCAGGAATAAAACAGGATTATGAAATAGCAACTTTAAATGAAGCTTTCGCCGGGATAGTAAGTGATGAAATTGCCGAATTAGTGTACCAGAAATATTACCAGCAGGAAACGGCATCTGATCAAGGTGTTGCGGCATCTAAAGGATCAACTTCTGAAGACAACTTTGATTATTTTGCCGAAATGCGCCGGATACGCTTAACCGTGGATGAATATCTTGAACGTGGCATGGTAGAAGAAGCCGAGCAATTTATGGAAGAAAGACGCCGATATTTAGCATCTCACGGTTATATCATACGCAAACTAAACCAGGCCTTCTTTGCTTTTTATGGTACCTATGCAGATTCACCAATTTCTGTAAGTCCTATTGGTGCCGGGCTCCGGCAGTTAAGGCAGGAAGCAGATTCTCTTAAAGATTACGTTGAAAACATTTCAGCCATGACCGACAGCCATACGATTATTGAAGCTGCACCTGAGCAATTGCACTAGCCGGAGTATTGTTTGCTGCACTGCCAGATACTCTTTAGGTGGGCAGTTGGTTAACATTGCCACAATGGGGGCATTTAACCCGGTTACCTTTAAAATCAGGAGGGGTTCTTAAACGGGTGCCACACTTGCAATCAATTGTTTTATAATTATTGAGTTTCCAGAGGGTGTCGCTGGTTTCACGAGCACGCTCAATTTCACTGCTTGAATCCTTAACCCTTGTGGTCTTTTTTGTAAAGGCAGATTTGGCAGCCATAGCCGGGGAGGCAGCCAGTGCTGAAGAAGGAATAATGCTGCCGCCACCACGGTGGGTGTTACTGTAGGACTTATCATAATCGGTAAAAGTTGCTCCGCCCATTGACCTTAATATACGAACTCGTTCAGAAACCGGTGGATGAGTGCTGGTAAGATTGGCGGCCGGTTTACCTTTTTTACGGAACGGGTTCATTATGTACATGGGTGCGGTTGCCTTGTTGGCTGATTTAAGCGGTTCAGTTGAAGAAGATATTTTTTCAAGTGCCGATGCCAGGCCTTCGGGGTATCGGGTGTACACCGCGCCGGTAGCATCTGCCAGATATTCCCGCTTGCGTGAAACAGCAAAATAGATAAGTTGTGCAAATATGGGAGCCAGAATTACCAGTAGCAATGCCACTATCAAAATAATTACCTGGCCACCACCGCCTCCACCACCGGAGCTTCGACGAGACCCTCCCATGCCTCCAAACAACATCATTCTGGAAGCATACCAGGAAAGTATGACTATGGTGCCAAGCATTATTGAACAAACGGTCATAAGTAAAACATCACGGTTTTTGATGTGGGCCATTTCATGTGCAACAACACCCTGTAGTTCGTCGCGGTTCAGTCTTGCCAGTAATCCTGATGTTACTGCAACTGCGGCTTTGTCTGGATTACGCCCAATAGCAAAAGCATTTGGTGAAGGATCGTCAATAATATAAACCGCCGGCATTTTTCCAAGGCCTGAGGCTATTCTCATCTCTTCAACGACATTGTAAAGCCGGGGGTGGTCATCCGGTCCGATTTTGCGGGCTTTATGCAGGGCAAGCAAGATATTGTCACCCTGGAAAAAGGTAACCAGGTTCATAATCAACCATACTGCCAGGGCAACAGCAATGCCACCTATTCCGCTATCAAAGAAATAAAAACCCAGTGCATAACCAATCCCCAATAGCACAAGCCCCATAGTTATAGCCAGCACCACGGAACGCATCTGGTTAGAACGTATCTGTTCCCACATTATCTAAGTAAATCTCCGATCAACCATAAATTAAGAAAAACTGACTTTGGGAGCCTGGCGCTCGGTTGAAACTGTTACCTCAAAGTACTCTCCGCTCTTAAAGCCAAACATTCCAGCTATGATATTGGTCGGAAATACCTGGGTTTTGTTATTGAAACGCAGTACTGAATCGTTGTAGTACTGACGGGAAAAGCTGATTTTATTTTCAGTGCTGGTAAGCTCTTCTTGTAAAGCCAAAAAATTCTGGTTGGCTTTCAAATCGGGGTAAGCTTCGGCTACTGCCAGTAATCGCATTAAAGCTGAGCTTAGTTCTCCTTCAGCTTTGCCTCTGGCCCCAGCACCTGCTTCACTCATCTTTTGGGCTACTGTGCGGGCTTTGGTGACTGCTTCAAGCGTTTCGCGTTCATGTTTCATATAGCCTCTGACAGTTTCAACCAGGTTAGGGATAAGGTCATAGCGCCGTTTGAGCTGCACATCTATTTGAGCCCAGGCGTTTTTTACTTCATTGCGTAACCTGACCAGGCCGTTGTAATTGGCTATTACAAATATTAACAATAAAACCAGGATACCCAGGACTATCCAGAGCCATAGTAAATCCATTTAATACCTCCAAAAGTTATTTACGATTCATCATCTTCTGCTTCAAATACCTCGCCCATAAAAGCAACCACTTCCTGTTCACTGTCATATTCGGACGGGGGTTTTTTACCGAGATTTGTTAAAAGCCGGTGAACATCACCGCTGTCGAACCAGATTCCATGCTCGTCAGAGCAAATATCCACCAGTACTTCGGGTGAGTGGCCGATATGGTGCTTTTGCATTCGGTGCCGGCATACCGGGCATTTACGTTTTCTTTCGTTCGTTTGAGCTTGAGGTTGATGCACGATACGGTCGAGCAATTCAATGGAATTCTCAAGTTCCATCGATTGGAGAAGAAGGTTTAGTTCTCCCTGGTCAAACCATGAGCCGTGGCACTGCTGACAGTAATCCAGCTCAACATTGTGGTATTCAACCACAATCATACTTTCATGGCATACAGGGCACTTCAATTTATCGTAACACCATCTTTCAAGTCAGTGTGTATTCAGTTTACATACAGGCTGATATTTGTGTCAATATTTATGGTTTATTAATCAATCACTGCGGTTAAATGACACTGCTGCCAGTGACAAAAGAATAAAACCAAAGGCTGCTACCAGAAGAATATTATCCAGAATACTCATAGTGTGGCCAAAAACAGTAACACCGATAACCGAAGTTTCAGTTGAACCCAGGAAAACCTGCCGTATCGCATCAACTCCGTATGTCAGGGGGTTGACCTTGGATATTATTTCCATTACCAGAGGTACATTGTTTACCGGGTAAAAAACACCGGCCAAAAATATCAAAGGCATTATCATAAGCTGGATTATCATTTGAAATCCTTGCTGTGACCGCATTCTGGTGGCTATCAGCAAGCCTAAACTGGAAATGGATACCGATATAACAAACAGTACCGGTATCAGTGTAATTATCATCTTGAAGCTTATGGGAATTCCCAGCAACGGGGCCAGCAACAGCATCATCATTCCCTGAAGAACAGCAACCGTTGCGCTTCCGGAAGCCTTACCAAGCAAAATGCCCCGTCGATCAAGTGGAGAAACCAATATCTCCTTCAAAAACCCGAATTCTCTGTCCCATACTACAGAAACTCCTGACATTAAAGAGTTCATCAGAACCGTCATGGCTATAATGCCGGGGTAGATGAATTGAACATAATCGACGCCCGGTACCAAAGTGCCAATCATCCGGCTGAACCCGGCGCCGAACACAATTAGAAAAATGAGCGGCATGGCAAACGATGATATTAAGCGTGATCTCTCGCTTACAAAGCGTACAAGTTCCCGGTATGCAACTACCCAGATACCTCTAAAAATACTCGTCATGTTTTATCTGCCGCGCATTCTTTGCCTTGATGCTTGTTTTAATTGATCCTGAAAGCTGGCTTCTTCATCTCGAATGGCACGGCCGGTGAGTTTTAAAAACACGTCATCAAGGGTAGGCCTGCGAATATTAATGGACAGCAGTCGTGATTCAAATCGGAATACA
The DNA here is from genome assembly GCA_003563865.1 of Dehalococcoidia bacterium. Taxonomy (GTDB): domain Bacteria; phylum Chloroflexota; class Dehalococcoidia; order Dehalococcoidales; family CSSed11-197; genus CSSed11-197. Next base: position 5,431 of record PWTP01000160.1, on the reverse strand, counting down.
AGTTGGGCAATAAACTCCTCACCTTTGGGAACATAAAAAGAAATTGAACCATTTTCAAATAGAGGTTCGACCCGGTATTTTTGTTTCAGTTCGGTTATGGCGGTACGGTTATCTTCCGCCTTTAAAGTAACCAGGTCTCCGCCCACACAATCCTTTAGTTTGGCAGGTGTGTCAAGGGCAATTATTTGCCCGTTATCAATTATGGTTATCCGGTTGCAGTTTTCGGCTTCATCCATATAATGGGTAGTTAAAAATATTGTCAGATTATTTTTATTTTGCAACTGGCGTATATATTGCCAGATGTGGTGCCTGGTTTGAGGGTCGAGCCCCAGAGTAGGTTCATCTAAAAAGAGCACTTCAGGTTCATGCAGCAACCCCCGGGCTAACTCCAGACGGCGCTTCATACCACCTGAAAAGGTCCTTACCTTGCTTTTACGCCGGTCTTTGAGCCCAACCAGTTCAAGCAGTTCGTTAATCCTTTTTTTCCTTTCCTTGCCGGGAATACCATAGGCATAAGCATGAAACAGCAGGTTTTGTTCGGCGCTTAAGTATTCATCAAGGGAGGAATCCTGGAATACAAGCCCAATAGAACGGCGGACCTGGGCTTGCTGTTTAATAATGTCATAACCATTAACAGTAGCTTTACCTGAAGAGGGTTTGAGTAAAGTGCAAAGCATGTTGATGGTAGTTGTTTTTCCGGCCCCATTCGGGCCCAGAAACCCAAATATCTCACCACGGTTCACCTCAAAAGAAACACTGTCGACCGCCTTGAGGGTACCAAAAATGCGCGATAGTTTTTCAACGCTTACAGCGGGCACTGATGATTAGTCCTTGTTATTTTGGACGTGTATTATGATTTCCTTGTCTGTTTTGGCTCGGTTTTGGTAAAAGATAATAAATCATCAAGAGTTTCACGCTCCACATCGAGGTACTCTTGTGTAAATCTAGCCATTCCTTTGTAAAAATCGGTTTCTGTCATATTTTCAATTTTACTGCAGAAATCAGGAATCCATTTATTCAGATGATTATCGAAAAAGGATTTCTGTTTTTGTAAGTAAGAGAAGGCCTTTTCCATGTCATTTGCTTTTATGGAATCTATAGTTTTCTGGCACAGCAGTGACATAAATTCAAACTCTATGGCAATGTGGTCTTCGGGCTCTGTAAACCCTTCAATTTTATTCAGGCCTTCCTTGCGGTATTCAGCAATAATTTCGTCCCGTACGTAGTTTGCAAGCGATCCATCTGGGCTTAACTGTGCCGACTCATATGGGGGTATTGATTTTTCGCCCATAAGAAAAAGGCCACAATAATCAACGGCCAGTTCTTCCTCAACTTTTGCCAAATCTGAGCCCTTTAGGCCGTCAGCAACTATATTTAAAGTGGAAGTTTCGTCCGAACCGTCGGACTTTTGATATACGCTTAACAACTTGTTCAAAAATTCCTGTGTTACTTCGCGGGCATAGACATGTGACAAAAAGGCATAGGTCAAACGCCTGTTTTCAGTAATGTCTACAATCTCGTGTGTGTCCAATGCACCCTCCTAATTTATTATCGTCTATTTTCATTACATCGTATATTACCCTTTGATGCCTGTCAAACTTAAAGGGCTGCCAATCCTGTTAACATAATATCATATCGCGTCAACGGTTTTTTCGCTTGAATAACTTTTGGGTGAGCCAGTTGCGGCAAAGGTAAAGAACCAATAATAGTAACAGACCGTTAACTGCATACAGTACCCATATCCAGTAAAATGCCGGTTCCTGCTGGCCGGTGCTTGAAGGTTCTGGCGGAATGTATGTCGATGAATGCTGTTCGGTGCTAACGATATAAGTTCCGGTGATTCCGTTGACATCAACATTATATGTGCCGGCTGCATTGCGGATAATCCCAAAACTTATCCCCCGGCTCTCTCCTCCATTAAGGGCAATACGCCTCACTTCCTGGATGTCACCGTTGAGCTTCATGGTGACTTCATAATAACCCGCCATTGCTCCCCGGTTGGTTACCCTGCATTCGATGGATACCATTTGTCCGGTGGCGACCTCTTCCGGGCTTATCAGGAATTCGGAGAGCTCAAAATCAGGGGCAGAAACCGGGGCCAGTATGGTATAAATACCGGCCCGGTAAACCGGGGCGCTTACTGTGTTAATCGAAGCATCCACCCGGCAGTCTTCCAGTGCGACCCACTGTTGCCCATCCCACCGGGCAAGCACCAGCGCGGCGGCATCCATTGCGAATGGAATCTGGGCCGGGTAGTACTCCAGGCTCAGGGTAGCATGCGGCTCAAACGCCGCTTCCGGAGGCTGCAGCCAGTAGGCCGAACCCACCATTTGGCTTTCCTCAGCGCCCTCCGGCGCTTCTGCGAGCCGGGTTAACATAATCCACGCCGGCAGACTTGCATCATCACTGCTGCCGATGCGGGTTCCTTTTTGGAGGTTAAGGCGTGAGCGCCCGTCGAGAGTGGCAAGTTCAAGATTGGTGGTTAACCGTCCTTCGCTGTCGGTTGCATCTTCCAGCTCGGCAGCCCCCGGCGGCACTTCCGGTTCAGTGGGGGTGGGGGTGGTTGGCTCTTTCGGCGGAGTTGTCGGGGTGCCGGGCACGGGCGTCGGCCCCGGCGTGGGGGTTGGAGTTGGACCCGGCTCAGGGCCGGGTGTCGGTTCCGGTTGGGGCTCGGTTGGGGTTGGTTCAGCCGGCTCCGGTGTGGGAGTAGGTGTCGGTGCAGGGTCCGGCTTCGGTTCGGGGATTTTATAATACACATGGCCCATATCCTGTGCCTGGGGCAGGGAGTCGGTAACATCGAACCACAACCCGCCGGATTTAACCCTGGCTTCAATTAACTCCCCGTTGATTTCATATTCACCGGGAGGGCTGTCCCAGGGAAAATGCATCGCCACTTCCCGGGAGTCGGCAAAGGTTTCACCTTCGGTGGAGGGTACCGGTGAAATGGTGGAAGAATACCCGGAATTAAGCGAAACCCTTTTGCCCGTTTCCAGGTGCCGGGCTATAACCCTGCCCTTGATATAGGCCTCGGAAGGGCTTATCGGAGCATCTTTAATGCAGGTAGCGCTGGCGGTTAGCTCAGCGTAAAATACTTCCCCATCATCTACATAAGTCTGGCTCAGGACGATATCGTAGGTGTAGGAAAAGTAATCCGAAGGATTGAGCGATAAAGCTCCTGCTGCCTGCGAGGGCAAAGCGGCGCCATAGGCCGCCAGTAGTATTCCGGCTAGCACAATGTGGCAGAGCGGCTTCACTGGCAGCAGCGGCATATGCTTCCTTTGTCGGTTATTATCGCCGTATGAAGGTAACTATGTAGTAGTAACGGCGTATTATTATTATACCGATAGTAATCAGTAAAATTATACCCAGTAAAACTCCAAGCACAATTAACCAGTTATTCTTAAGCCATTCAGCAATACTCACAGGATCCGGATCAGGGGTAACAGGCTCTTCGACAGGCTGAGGTACTTCGAGGCCGAGCTTAAAACCGTTAACTTCAATGGTATAAAAACCAATCTGGTCGAGCGTGGCATTGAAACTTATGTTGCCGGAAGAAAGGGGTTCCAGCGTCAAGCTGGCACTATCCTCAATTACACCGTTAACTTTAAGTGTGAGTTCATGACCTCCGGGTAAATCGCCGGTATTTTTAATGGTAATATCAATAACAACCTCTTTACTGCCGTTGCCATAATCTATGGTGGCTTCCCAGCCGGTTATAATGAATTTAGCATCATCAAAGGCGGTTGAAAAGCTGTTTTCAGGTGATATAGTTTCGTTGCCGTATTCGTCTATGGCTATTATCGTAAAATAATAGGTCTTGCCAGGCTCAAGGCCGTCAATCAAGGCTACATGGCGGGTACTAAAGTCTGAATAAAACTCTGTTAGTTTGCCCTCTGTGTTTTCAGCACCGTATTCAAGCTGTCCGGTGGCCGGTTTGTCGGTTTCCCAGGTGATTACCGCTTCGGTGCGAGTGGTGAGCAATACTTCAATTTTTGTAAATACTGGTGGTAAAGGAATTTCATCAAAGGTGGCGATGATTGTTTTGTGATCATCCATTAATATAGTAGTGGTTTCCTTTTCTGTGTCGGCCACATCACCAATCCAGCCCGTAAACTCATAGCCTTCATCTGGCTCGGCACTTATGCTTACTGTTTGCCCCTCAGGATAACTATGGGTTCCGGGAGCCGGTTCAGTAGTGCCATTTCCGTCTACTTCAATTGTAAGCTCGTAATAAGTTAAGGGCACAAACCGGGCGGTAATTACCTTGTCGGCATCAATTGTAACGGTGGTGGTTGCTGCGGCCGGGTCGGAGACATCGCCTATCCAGCTGTCAAATTTATAACCAGCGGCGGGGGTGGCGGTGACTTCAACTACCTCATCGCGGGCATAATTATGTGTTCCGGCTACCGGGCTGGTCGACCCTTCGCCTTCAATATTTATGGTAAGCGCAAAAGAATCTCTCGGTGCAAAATTAGCAGTAACAGTTCTATCAGTATCCATGTTAACGGTTGTGTCAGGTGAGTTGGGATCGGCGACGCCACCGGTCCAGTTCACAAAACGCCAGCCTTCAGCCGGGCTGGCTGAAATATTCACCACCGCACCTTCCTCATGAGTATAGTTGCCGGGAGAAGGCGTCACAGTTCCCTCTCCGCTTACAGCCATGGTCAGTGTGTAGGTGGGCAACTCAAAGAAAACAGCAGTGACTGTTTTATCTTCATCCATGGTAACGGTGGTGCTTTGAGAATTCGGGCTGGCAACATCACCTACCCAGTTGGAAAATGCCCAGCCGGTAGCCGGGCTGGCGAAGATACTTACAGTTTGACCTTCATTATAGTTATGGCTGCCCACGGAAGGGCTGGTCGAACCCTGCCCGTCGACTGACATGGTGAGGGTACGCTGGGGCAACGGGCTGGTTGCAGAAAGATGGAATTGTGTTTCTCCACCCTCCGAATAAGTTGTGCTGCCGGCATCAAGACCGTCTACATAAAAGTAGATGGTATCCCCGGTGCTGTCACCGCTTTTGCCACCGACAGTAAGGTTGTATTCGCCGCCGCTTACCGTAGTGCTGTAGGTTTCATTGTTCATAACGGCGGTTACACTGGTGCCGTCTGGTGCAGGGGAGCCGTCCAGGGTGACCGTGCCGTAAAATAATTGGGCCATGGGCGGTGGAGTGACTGATGAAACCGTGTTCAAGGGAAGCATCAGGGATATAATCAGCAGGGCAAACACGCTAATTACCAGAACCTTAATGTTTTTTACTGCACCTTTAGCTTTGTAATTTAACATTTTTAATGCTTATCCTTTTTCAAGAGATTATCAGCGTATCTTCATCCGTCATGAGTATCCAGTACGCTCTGCTCTTTTTTATCTGGGTAAGCCCACCCTGCGGCACACCCTCTGTAGTGGTAAAGTAAGACCAGATCATGCTTTC
>PWTP01000033.1 GCA_003563865.1 Dehalococcoidia bacterium | reverse complement strand
TGCCATCAAGCCCGAAATTCAGCTGGAGGACTTCGCTTTCCGCCTGAGGCTCGGGGCACCTCCGGTAATCGGCCGGATTGAAAACGATAGATATCTTATTGATCTTCGTACAGTGTTTGTCCATCAAGAAAATATTCTGCTACAAAAAATTCTGGAATTTTTTAAGTAAAATGTTAACCATAGGTATCGCCGGCCATATTGACCACGGTAAATCGAGCCTGGTAAAAGCACTTACCAATATCGACCCGGACAGATTGCCGGAAGAGAAAACACGCGGCATGACACTGGACCTTGGGTTTGCATGGCTTGAACTTCCAACTGGTGAAAAAATCGGCATTGTTGATGTGCCAGGCCATGAGCATTTTGTTCGCAATGTTATCCCCGGTATGAGCGGTATCGATGGAGCTATACTGGTAGTAGCCGCAGACGATAGCTGGATGCCTCAGACCGAAGAGCATATGCAAATCATTAACCAAACCGGTATTAAAAATTGCATCATAGCACTTAATAAAATTGACCTGGTTGATGATAATGATTGGCTGGAACTGGTTGAAACCGAAATTACCGATAGAGTGAAGGGAACCATGCTTGAGGAGGCGCCAATAATACGGGTCAGTGCACGTGACGGGATTGGCATTGAAGAAATGAAATCAGCTATTGCAAAGCTGGCAAGCAAGGCTCAATTAAAAAGAGATATCGGGCGGCCCCGCCTGCCGGTTGACCGGGTTTTTACGATTAAAGGCAGTGGGGTAGTAGTTACCGGGACTTTGACATTTGGCTCACTGTCTTGCGGAGACGAAGTTAAAGTTCTGCCTCAAGGGATCACTGCCGGTATAAGAGGCATTGAGAGTTATAAAGAAGCATCGGGTAAAGCTGAACCAGGTACTAGAGTAGCCCTGAACTTGAGCGGGGTTAAGAAAGAAGACTTGAACCGGGGAAACATTATAGTACCAGCCCACAGCAAACAATGTGTCAGTAAACTCTTAAATATTGAACTCAGGCTTATAAACAGCCCTGGGCTCAAGCTTAAAAATGGAGAAGAGATAGTTGTTTACGTTGAAACCGGTGAATACCTGGCACATGTTACCCTACTTGAAAAAAAGGAATTACGTGGAGGAGAGGTTGGCCTGGCCCAACTGAACCTTTCCAGACAAGCGCCTTCCTTCATAGGTCAGCGCCTGACAGCACGCAAACAGTCTCCGGCTGATACCATAGGAGGCGGGGTAGTGCTTGATCCATCTGCATACAAATTCAAAACCAGGCACGCCAGGAACCTGGTCAACTGGCTTAAAATGAGGCGAACCCTGGAGCTTGAGCAGCTCATATTAACTGAACTTGAAAAGTGCAAGTATCTTGAGCTAAACGGAATTCTCTCGCATTCCCGGTATTCTGATGAAACCATTAAAGCCGCCATCGAAAGCCTGGCAACCTCTAATGTTTTAAAAACAATTAACGGATATGTTCTATTAGCAAGTGACTGGCACACACAAAAAGACAAACTTGTCAGCACGTTATCGGCAGAACACCGGCAAAACCCACTGAAACGAGGGATAACTCAAGCTGCCCTTCAGGTTTCACTGGAACTGCCCAAAGAGATTTTTGGGTTTTTAATTTCAGAGCTTCTCGAAGAGGAGAAAATTGTAAGTGTTGCAGAGCTACTGGCTTTGCCCGGACACAAACCGGAGCCTTCTGATGATCAAAGGGTAGTAGCTGATAAAATACTTGACACCTTTACCAGTAACCCGACCACACCACCAACTATTAAAGAGCTTGCCAGCCAGTTTCCAGATAGTGAAAAGATAATCTATTATCTTATTGAAAAAGGCTTATTAACCCAGCTCCCGGAAGGCGTTTTGTTACAAACTGAAAGGTATAACCACATGAAAGCAGAAATAACAGATTTTCTTAAAGCCAACGGCCGGCTGGTTATCCAGGATATCAATAGGATGTTTGGACTCTCACGCAAATATTCAATTCCTCTTCTCAACCAGTTGGATAAAGAGAAGATCACCCGCAGGGAGGGTGATGAAAGAGTACTGGTTTAAAGCAATATTTCCTTGCCCGGCTGCCACTTTATTCAAAACCTTTACAAGCAATAAGCACTTCAATATAATTTAGAACGGCTTGTCCTTATCTGCACCTGTTTGCCGGGGTGGCGGAATGGCAGACGCAGCGGACTTAAAATCCGCCGGAGTAAAATCCGTGTGGGTTCGACTCCCACCCCCGGCACCAGCTACAGGCCTTATAGATATCATTTATTGGAACCAATACCATAACCTGGCATTGTATTGAAAACAAGCACTAACAAGGAAAAACCCTAATAAATCAACAAATTTTAGTCTTTTACAATAACTGCCTATAACAAATCTTTGATGGACAATAACAACATATCTGCGCCGAACAATGCTCCCGGCCGTATCGTGCTTTTTGGGTCTGGTGAAACTTCTCCCAGCGGACGTAAAGTTTATGAACAGATTCTTGGCAAGCCATCTAAACCGGTCAGGATAGATATTCTTGAGACTCCGGCCGGCTTCCAGTCAAACTCAAG
>PWTP01000106.1 GCA_003563865.1 Dehalococcoidia bacterium | reverse complement strand
CAACAAGTTTATCGACTGTCAGGGACGCCGGTACGGTAACAGGATCGGATTTCATAAGCTGCCTGACCGGGACGCCGGAAAGGGCTTTACGCACCAGCAATTGCTGATAGGACATCTGCGACGCCCCTTTGATAAACATACCCAGCAGAAAATACCACAGGCCGCCGATGAAGTTGCCACCGATAAAATTGATGACCCCGAATACGATTAAAAGAATGGCAAATCCGCTGCCGAAGCCCGCCGCCACGCGTGTGGCCCATTTCAAATCTTTTTTGATCCCCCATAAGATCGAGCGCAGTATCCGCCCACCGTCAAGCGGAAAGGCGGGAATCGTGTTAAAGATCGCCAGAATCACATTCAGCCAGATCAGATAGGCCAATACGGCATTGGCCGCTTCCAGTTCTCGAACGAGCTGGCCTGCCTGATACAGCAGCCATATGATTCCCGCAAGGATCAAACTGGAAATCGGCCCGGCTACCGCCATGGTAAATTCCGACTTCGGGCTTTTAGGCTCCTCATTCATCTCTGCGACACCGCCGAAGATAAACAGCGTGATGCCTTTCATCGGCAGACCAAACTGTCTGGCAACCAGTGAATGGCAGAACTCATGAAACACAATGGACACAAACAGTCCCAGCGTTCCGGCCACGCCCATCCACCAATAGGTCGCGGTCTCAAAGCCCTCAAAAAAATGCGGAAACAGGCCCTCGGCCAACGACCATGTAATCAAGACGGCAAGGATAAACCACGTAAGATCAATGCCGACCTTAAAACCGAACAATGTGAAAAGATGTATTTTATTTTTGAACATCGCTGCTCTCCCACTATAAGTCAATTTGATGTAATTAAATATGCAAATCGCCGGTAAAAAAACGTAATTTGGTCAATTCTCAGCAGGACGATACGGGTTAGCATTTTATTGTTAAACAATTATCTGCAAGACAGAAAGGTCATTCTGCCTTGCAGATATCTCCATTTAAATTCTTTACCAATCAATAGGGAACGTGATGTCCATAGGGGCTGAACAGGCCATGGTGATGAGGTCCATAGTGCCTGAAGGCGACGTTGAGCCTGTTTTCAACATCTCTGGCCCCTGCCTCATAAGCTTTTTGTTCGGCGGTTTGCCGCTCACTGTAAGTATGCGTCTCACCGACCAATGTCACAACACCATTATCAACCGTAACGTTGATAGTGTCTTCATCCACAAAAGGACTCCATGAGAGCTGGTTTTCCACATCTTCTTTGATTTCATGGTCAGGCTTTCTGGTCCACTCATGATCATAGGAGATATTGTTAATCACATCGACGACACCGCTGACTCCTGCGGCAAGTCTTTCGGCTTGCTGCTTTTCCCACGAGGTGTCCACATTGCCGGATAAATAGACCACGCCGCCATAAACGGAGATGTTTATATCAAACCGACTCAGACGCGGCTCCGTGATCAACCGATTGGTAATATGCTCCTGCAGGTCCTCATCGTCAGGTCTCTCTATCGGCCTTACTTTTATATTGTTGATCACCCGCCTGACACCGACTGCATTGCGAGCATTGCTTTCTGCCGCCCTTTTTGTCAACAGGTTATCAACGACGCCGCTCAATGTCACTTTACCATGGCTGACATCAATATTAATGTCACCGGGATCAACGCGCGGATCATAGTCAAAGGCGTCCTGGATGGTCTTTTCGATGTCTTCGTCACTGCGCTGCTCATAATCTGTTGTTCGCCGCATTTCATCGCGTGCCCACCACCTGATCTCCAGCTGGCTGGTGTCAACCGATTCAACGCCGCGAACCCATGCCAGCGTTTGTGCGCGATTTCTTTCCTGGACACTGCCGACAGCACCTGTCAGCTCGACATCCTGGTCATCCACTTCGACATGAATCAGATTATCGTCAACGCGAATATCATGCTCCAGACGCCGTTCGATTTCATGTTTAATTTCATCATCTGTTCGCTCGGCGGTGTAATCAATTGTCAGGAGGTTTTCAACTTCAGTAACCCCTCGGACGCCTTTGGCAATTGTCGTGCACAGTTGCTTTTCCGGCCAGGAATCCACGGACCCTGTCAGCCTTACGACACCGTTATCGACCGTCACATTGACATCATAGGCAGCTGTCGCCGGATCCTGATGCAAGGCCTGAGTCACCGCCTGTTCGATCTCACCGTCGCTGAGAAAAACGGGCGGCGAAACAAGGATTTGGTTAATGACGGCGCGAACGCCTACGGTTGCCTCGGCAATCTGCTCAGCTCGGTCTTTGACCAGCACATGATCCACCGTGCCGCTCAACGTGACTATCCCGTCATTGGTGGTCACATTAACATCATCAGCCGCAATCGCCTCATCGATTCTGAATTGCCGCTCAAGATAGTTTGTGATATCAACATCCGTCACATCACGCGCTGCAATCGCTGAGCTGGTACATAAAAAAAGCACGCCCGCGACTAAAGCGATTCGCTTGATCAGTGTTAATCTTTCAATCCGGTCTTCCGGAATCCACATCATCGTATTCATACCTTTACCTCGCTTTCAAGTTAATGAACTGCATT
>PWTP01000112.1 GCA_003563865.1 Dehalococcoidia bacterium | reverse complement strand
TTATCAGCAATGACTGCCTGCCCAAGAGATATCCCTCCATCATTGCATGGTACCAGTCGGTGGCTAAGCACGTTGAATCCTTCTTTTTCCAGCTGGTTTGAAGTTAAATCAAATAGCAACCGATTTTGAAAGACGCCACCACTAAGAGATGCACAGCCGATTCCGGTTTTGCCGGCAATAGATTTACAGGTACTGACAATGATGCTGGCCATGGTGTGATGGAATCTTGCAGAAATAACCGATGGTTTGGCTCCAGTGGAAATATCCTCTACTATAGCTGCTATTAAGTCTTTTAACTTGATTACTATACTATCATTTATTTGTATAATCGTAAAGGGATAAGGCTCAAAGCCCCTGATGTCATCTGGTGCAGACATTTCCAGTTCGATGGCTGCCTGGGCTTTATAGTTAATCTGCATTGTCAGTCCGGCCATAGCTGACACCGCATCAAAAAGCCGGCCGGCACTTGAAGTTAACGGTGTATTAATTTTACGTTCCAGTTGCTGTTTGATAACGGTTATCTCTTCGGACGGTATTTTGCTAAAAGCCGGCAGGTTTTCAAGCTTTATGGTTTCCCCTGACAATGTGAATAGATATCCCAAAGCCATGCGGTATGGTTTTTGAATAGCCGCTGCGCCACCGGGCATGGGAATGTATTCCAACTGTGCTTTTCGCTGCGATGAATGGTAATCACACACAAGAAATTCACCACCCCAAAGGTTACCGTCTTCACCATAACCAGTGCCGTCAAAAGCAACACCAATAACCGCATCCTTTACATTGTTTTCTACCATACAGCTGACGATATGGGCATGGTGGTGTTGTACTGGAACTGTTTGCAAACCGTGCTGTTTGGCCAACCGGAGAGCGAAATGCGTAGATTTATAGTCAGGGTGGTTGTCATAGGCGATTATCCGGGGTGTGATACTGAAGATGTCCCGGTAAATGCCAATGGTGTTTTCAAAGTGTTTGAGAGTTTCTTCATTGTCCATATCACCAATATGCTGGCTGATAAAAGCATAATTGTCTTTGGCCAGGCAGAAAGTATTGTTCTCCTCTGCTCCACACGCAAGAATCTGCCCGGAAACTGTGTCCGGAAGCATTATTGGAGAGGGGGCATAACCCCTGGCCCTTCTTAAAAGCCTTGGTATTTCTTTAGTGGTAAAACCTACACTGTCGTCATATTGGGCATAAATACCCCGATTGTGAGAGATAAAGTAATCTGCAATATTTCCAAGCCGTCCCAGGGCCTCATCGTTGTCTTTGCAGATTGGTTCTTCACTGAGGTTTCCGCTGGTCATAACCAGAGGTGTTTTGGTATAGCTTAGCAAGATATGATGCAGGGGAGTTGACGGCAGCATAACTCCCAGATACTTGTTATGTTTGGTAACCTGGGCAGTGATGTCAGAATCGGTTTGTTGCCACCTGAGTAAAACGATGGGAGCTTGCGGTGAGAGCAAAAGTTTTTCTTCCCGGATAGAAACCCGGCAGTGTTTTCTTATTTCGTCAATAGATGCCATCATCAGGGCGAATGGCTTGCCGGGGCGCTTTTTCCTGTCTCTCAGCCTGAGGACAGCAGCTTCATTAGTAGCATCACAGGCAAGTTGAAATCCGCCTATACCTTTGACGGCTATGATAAAACCTTGCCCGATGAGGCCGGCAGCTTCTTCTAATATGCTTTTTGCTTTTACAACTGCCCCGTTATTTTTTAACAGCTCGAGGCCGGGGCCACATTTAGGGCAGGCGTTAGGTTGTGCATGAAAGCGGCGGTCAAGCGGGTTGTCATATTCTGCCTGGCAAACCTTGCACATGGTGAATTGATGCATGGTGGTAAGCTCACGGTCGTATGGCATGCTTTTAATTATAGTAAAACGTGGTCCGCAGTTGGTGCAATTGGTGAAAGGATATAGATATCTCCGGTTATGAGGATCAAATATATCTTCAAGGCAGTCCTGACAGGTAGCGATATCGGCGGATATGGGCTGATATTCCCCACTGGTGGGCGTACTTTCTATAATATTAAAGCCCCGGTCTTTTTCTAAAGGTATGGTTGTAGTGGCCAAGGTCTGTATAGAAGCTACCGGAGGGGCTTCAACTCTCAGTAGAGTTAAAAATTTGAGTATCTGAGCTGAGCTTCCTTCTGCTTGAATAGTAACACTGCCGGAGGTGTTTTTAACCCAACCGTTTAGCTTCAGTCTTTTAGCCAAACGGTATACAAACGGGCGAAAACCAACACCTTGGACCACACCGCGTACTTCACATTGCACTCTTATTTTACTACTGGTGTCCAAACAGACCTTTTTCATTAAGATAATTATACCTTATAACATATTTTGCAGATTTGTTTCATGGTTCAGTGGCACTTTCGGGATAAAACAGCTCTTTGTGCCGGGTTATCCGATATCTGTCAACAGAAAGTGGTGTCACGGTTTTTCATACGAGGGTTTTATTATGTTGATTGTAAAGAGTTAATAATAAATTAACTAAAAAGGCAGTAAAGTTGCCGAGCCTGGATTCGAACCAGGACTAGAGGATTCAAAGTCCACTGTGCTTCCCTCACACAACTCTGCATCGAATTGGTGTCT
>PWTP01000007.1 GCA_003563865.1 Dehalococcoidia bacterium | reverse complement strand
TATTTAAAGTAATGCGTTTGGTTGCCCATTGCCTGCTGTAAACCAAAACTGCTATATTCTTAATTAAATACTGCAGGTGTTTAAACATGGAACATTTATGTAATTTCTCTATTAACCAGCTTGACAGCCCCGTATGGTATGGGGTTGAAATATCTAAAATGCCCGCAATGTGACAACAGAACCAGGGCAAAGGTATTAAAGAAGGAGTAACCCGCACATATGAAACAATTCATCTATAATCCGGCCGGATCCGAAAGTAAAATGACAATAGTGTGTTTTGTTTCAGGCTCCGGCACCAATTATGAACGTATCATAGAAAGAAACCCCCGGCATGATTACATAGTGTTTAGCAATCGACCCGGTTGTGAAGGGGTTTTGAAAGCCAGCCAAAACCACCACCCTGTGATTGAGTTAGATCACCTTCCGTTTTTATCACCTGCTAAAGAAAAATACAGCCCATATCCGGTACCGAGAAATTGTCCGGAAAGAGTAGCCTTTGAACAACAAGTGGCCAGGCTAATTTTAGAAAAGGCCGGAAAAGAGCCGGATTTGATTTGCCTGGCCGGCTATGACCAGTGGGTTACCGACTGGATGGTTGATAAATATTATCCCAGAATTCTGAATGTGCATCCGGGAGATACTGTGAAGGGTTACGATGGCCTGCACTGGCTGCCTTCAGCCAAGGCTATCATTGCCGGAGATGAAGCTTTGAAATCTACCCTGTTTATTGTAGACAAGGGCGAAGATACCGGCCCGGTACTATTACAATCCCGGCCGCTGAACATCTTAAAAACCCTTTCAAAGCTTGAGGCTGCTGGAGATGGTGGGCTTTTAGACAGATTTGCAGAACTAAACAGCTTCATCTGCCGAAATGCCATAAAAACCTACCGGCAATTTAAACAGGTTGCCGGTGAGGGCGAGAAAGAAGCAATTAAGCTCATAAGCCAAAGCCTGCAGAGAGAGCTTAAGACCTTTGGAGATTGGGAAATATACCCGTTCGGCGTGCACGACCTGATTGCCCGGGGCAGGGTTGAGATAGATGGCCGGGATATATTTATTGACGGAATTCCAATACCAGAAACCGGTTATATTATAAGAGCTATGTAAACAGTCTGGTAGGGGTTTAAGCGGTTTTTGGTGTATAATAGATGTAGTGTTTTGTAATATTTTAGTCAGCCGGTAAAGCCGGCTTTAAATTTGGAATCAAACATGCGTGCGATAGAATTCAGAGATTTATCCATTTCAGCCGTAGTACTGGCATTTGCCTTTGGTATAGCCATGTCCGGTGGCGTCGAAGCACTTGGAAACTTCGAATTTTTACTGGTAGTAGTAGCCATGGCATTCTTTGCTGTTTCCACCGGTTTTATTTTGCACGAACTGGCCCACCGGATGGTTGCCAGAAGGTTTGGTTATCATGCTTATTATGCCATGTGGCCAACCGGCCTTATGATTGCAGTGGCTTCATCCTTTATGGGCTTTATATTTGCTGCCCCCGGCGCTGTAAACATACGCCCCGGTTCAACTACTTTGCCCACTCAAAGCCAGCACAAAACAAATGTAGGGTTAATCTCTATTGCCGGGCCGGCTAGCAATATAGCCCTGGCACTGGTATTTATAATGCTGGATAATATTTTTGGGCATCTTATTTTTTCTCTGGGAGCGCTAATTAACGTCTGGCTGGCAGTATTTAACCTTATACCGTTTGGGCCACTGGATGGCGCCAAGATATTTTGGTGGAATAAATTATACTGGGGCTTTGCCATGGCGGTTGCCGGCGGTTTGTTTTTAGCCCAGCGGTTTTTGATTTAATGGCATACCTATTGATTTAGGCTTGACTCATTGCCCTCCGGTTGCTAATATCATCCCAAACAGTGAAAGGAGATCAATTGAAGTTTATAGACAAACTAAACGCAGCTGCCCGAAATAATAACAGCCTGCTTTGTGTGGGCCTCGACCCTGACCCATCCCAGATGCCACCGGGTGCGAGCCTGCTTGATTTTAATAAACAAATAATTGAAGCCACCAAAGACACAGTATGTGCATACAAAATTAACCTTGCCTTTTTTGAAGCCATGGGTGATGAAGGTTATAAGACATTAAACCTCACCAGGCAGCATATTCCGGCTGATATTCCGGCTATTGCAGACGCCAAACGGGGTGACATCGGTAACACTTCAAAAGCCTATGCAAAAGCTGTATTTGACAATCTGGGCTTTGATGCGGTTACTGTTCATCCTTATATGGGATTTGATTCACTGGCTCCGTTTCTGGATTACTCAAACAGGGGTGTTTTTATACTTTGCCGCACTTCAAACCCGGGTTCTGCTGATTTTCAGAACCTGCTGTGTCTGGGCAGTGAAGGGCAGATGCCACTATACCGGTTTGTAGCCTGTAAGGCTCAAGAATGGAATTGGCATGGCAATATCGGCCTGGTGGTTGGGGCTACTTATCCGGAAGAACTCAAAGAAATCCGCAAAGCTCATCCTGATATGCCACTGCTTATACCCGGTATCGGACCTCAGGGCGGAGATCTGGGTTTAGCGGTTATGGCCAGTATAAACCACCGGGGAGAAGGCGCTATAATCAATTCATCACGCCAGATTATTCATGCTTCATTTGATGCTGATTTTGCCTCAAAAGCCCGTGAGGCAGCGGTAAACATAAAAGACGAAATAAACCGGCACCGGTGCCTTGTTTAAATTAAAGCAATAAAGGTTTTTAATGCTTGATATCAAACCGGGTTGTATATTACAGCTTAAGAAAAACCACCCGTGTGGCAATAATAAATGGCAGGTTTACCGCACAGGAGCAGACATCGGCATCAAATGCATGGGTTGCGGGCGCATGATGCTCATCCCACGGAGCCAACTGGAGCGTAAAATAATAAAAGTGGTCGATTCCGGTTAAAAATCTCTATTCTGGCCTTTTTTCTTATTGCACAATGCACCCCCGGCATTGTAATCTATATAAATCTTGTATTTTTAAAAGGAGATTGACATGGATTTTATAGGTTTCTTTTTTGCATCCGTTTGGGGAATATTTCTTTTTCTCCTGTCTTTTGCATTTTACTTTCTTCCTACAATTATAGCTATTGCCCGCCGCCGTGATAACACTCTGGCTATTTTTCTGCTTAATTTCTTTTTAGGATGGACCTTTATCGGATGGGTAGTAGCGCTTGTCTGGTCGGTCAAAACTTAGTATTTTGAGGCTGTCTGATGGAAAATAATGATGAAAACCAGGCTAAATTAACAGATAGTTTCTGCCGAATATTCACCAGCTTCGGCCAGGCTTTGTCTGAGATTTTAAATGACCCTGAACTAAAAGCTAAAGCTAAAGAGTTCGGCGCCAGCGCTGCTGCATCTGCAAACACATTTGCCAGCCGGTTCAAAGATGATGAGGTTAAGGAAAAATTTGAAGAAGTTGGCAAAGCAGCCCAGGAATTTGGTAACGGCATAGCCCAAACAAGCCGGGAATGGGCTTCAAAGGTATCGGGCAAAGAAAAGTCCGGCAATAAGGATACCGGCCCGGATAAATAAATGTTTTTTATGACCCGGTTTTAACTCTAACCCTTGCAAGGTCTTCAACCAGCAGGCTCAAGGCCAGTTCCGGGTCATAACGGCTGGTTTTAATAGCTCTGTCAGCCTCAAGCAACTTATCATAAAAAACCTTTAATTGCCAGAGTTGGTAACGTCTTGCCTGTTCGAGTGTTTTGCGCAAGACGAAATCGTGTTTTATGCCCAAAGCATTCTGTATATCTGCCTGTTTTACCCGCCGGTTAAGCATATCCCGTGCCAGTGTTACCATGCGTATCTGCCGGGTAAGCATTGCCAGAATGTGAGATGGAGATACACCATTTTCAATTAAGTTTTTGAGCCCCAGTTCAGCCTGGCTGCACTTACCCTCAACAACCGCATCAACCACTTGAAAAATATTGGTTTCAGCTGCAAGATTTACCAGCTTATTAACGTGTCCGGTAGTTATTTCGTGCTCACCGGCAAACAATGACAGTTTTTCGATTTCATTAGCCATAGCCCAGAGGTCTGAACCAATTTGGCAGGCCAGCAACGCCGTAGCATCGGCACGAATACGGCTACCATGTTCATTAACGCACTGCTTGATCCACTCTTCCAGTTCCCTGCCTTTTAGTAACGGAAATTCTTTTAAACTGATATGTGTGCCGAGTTGCTTATACAGCGGGTTAGTCCTGGAAACAGCTCGGTCCACCAGCACCAAAACAGTTGAAGGGGGCTTGTTATTTATAATACCGGCAAAGGCTTCGGCTTGAAAATTGTCCGGAGGGGCTGTGCTGCTTTTGCTCTTTTTTGCTTTGGGCTCTTTCTTTTCAAAGCGCCCAATCAAGCCCCTTACTATAACTATTCTTTTTGCTGCCAAAAAAGGCATGGCTGTAATTTGAAGCCCCAGCTCTTCAGGTGTGATTTTTTCGGCCTCAAATTCAGCTGTGTTGGCTTCTGTTAAATCCCCTGCCCCAAGCCCTTCCTTTAGCTTTGCCAGAGCACCGGCAATTGAATATGAATTTTCTCCAATAAATATATGTATCATCCGGCTTTCCTATTTAGGAACTATTTTAGCATAACCCGGGGGTTTAACTTATACTGTTGAAACTGAAATGTGATCGGGTATGGCCATCCTGGCCGGTGAAATTGTCAAGTTTTAATATATTACTATTGACATTGGTAGATAATAATTAGTTATACTAGACAGGCTGCAAAAGGAAATACAACCAGGAGGCATGAAAATTTTTAAATTTAATTTAGCCCCCCAGGAAAAGCGGTTTTTTCAACTTTTTGAAGCCAGCGCCAACAACATGGTAGACACTGCCCAGGCTTTAAAAGATATGGTTTCCACATGGGAAAGCATTGATTTAAGAGCCGAACACATTTCCGATCTGGAGCATAAAGGTGACAGCATCACCCACGAAATCATAGCTTTACTCCATCGCACTTTTGTAACCCCGTTTGACCGTGAGGACATCAACATGCTGGCACAAACCATGGACGACGTAGCCGACCTGATTCATTCTGCTGCTGATGATATGGATCTTTACCGGGTAGACGAACCTACCAGACAATCACTTGAGCTGGCTGATATCATCTTAAAGGGTTCAATAGAAATCCAAAAGGCAGTTCCCCTGCTGCGCCGCCGATCTGACCTTAAAGAGATGCTTAAACACTGTGTTGAAATCAACCGCCTGGAAAATGTGGCCGACCGTGTTTACCGGCAGGCACTGGCTGAACTGTTCAATGAAGAAACCGAACCAATACAGGTAATTAAATGGAGAGAAATATACCAGCACCTGGAAACAGCTACCGACCGCTGTGAAGATGTTGCCAATGTGCTTGAAGGAGTAGCCCTCAAACATGCCTGAGCCCTCTTTGTTGGCTCTCATAGTTATAATCATACTGGCCCTGGGTTTCGGGCTTGTAAACGGTTTTAATGATGCTGCCAATGCAATAGCAACTGTTGTTGGCACCCGCGTGCTTTCTCCCAAAAAAGCGGTAATGCTGGCAGCGGTGTTTAACCTGTTGGGGGCTGCAACCGGTTCAGCCGTTGCCATTACCATTGGCAAAGGCATACTGGTACCTGAAGCTATTTCCTACCAAACCATTATCGCAGCCCTGGTGGCAGTAATTATTTGGACCACTACTGCCACCTTTTTGGGTTTGCCGGTAAGCCTGACGCATGGTTTTGTGTCTGCTCTTGCATTTTCAGGCATTGCGGCTGCAGGCACCTGGGCGGTTAACTGGGGAGTTATAACCACGGTTGTTTCAGCGGTAGGCATTGCACCTTTGCTCGGGTTTATAGGGGGTTTTGCTTTAATGCTGGGGCTTTTATGGTTGTTACGCCGTAAGGCGCCGTCAAAAATACAATCTAATTTTGGCAGGCTCCAAATTCTTTCAGCTGCATTCATGGCTTACAGCCACGGTAAAAACGACGGCCAAATGCCAATAGGTATTATAACAATGGCATTTGTGTTTTACACAGCCCAGGAAGCTTTATGGGATGCTATTCCCTTCTGGATAATTCTGATTTCTGCCCTCTCCATAAGCACCGGCACTGCCCTTGGTGGCTGGAGGGTAATAAGAACTTTGGGCATGCGGGTAACTCACCTTAAACCGGTTCATGGGTTTGCAGCGGAGGCTTCAGCTGCTACAGTAATAGAAACTGCTTCAGCATTTGGCATTCCGGTAAGCACGACCCACTGCATAAGCTCTTCCATTATGGGCGTAGGGTCTACCAGAAGGCTTTCGGCTGTGCGCTGGGGAGTGGCCGGTAATATAGTTGCTGCCTGGATAATAACTTTTCCTGCCTGTGGTATTCTGGGTTATCTGTTTTCTTTGCTAATAGGCCTTATTTTCTAAAAACCTAGCAACGGCAGTTTCTGGATTGAACTCTCAACTTTTCGGTTTTGATAATTGCAAGCATGTCATCTACCGCCAAATCGGCTTCCTCATTGCGGTTTACCACTACGTAGTCAAACATCGGCAGCTTATCAAGCTCGTTTCCGGCTGAATGAATCCGCAATTGAAGATCTTTAAGGGTTTCGGTATTACGCTTCTCAAGCCTTTCAAGCAAGTCTTCAATAGTTGGGGGGGTGACAAAAATAAAACATGCCTCGGGCATGTTTTTCTTTATGGTAGCTGCTCCCTGAATATCTACTTTGATGATGGCATCCCGCCCACTTTCAATTGCTTTTCTTACCTGTGCTTTGGGCACTCCGTACCAGTTACCATAAACTCTGGCATATTCCAGCAATTCTTCATCTTCTATCATCTTTAAGAAGTGGTCTTCGGTAACAAAATGGTAGTTAACTCCGTCAATTTCATAATCACGCCGGCGCCGGGTAGTAGCCGTAACAATGAAATCAGCGGCTATACCACACTCTTTCAGCCTGTTTAGCAGAGTATCTTTACCTGCACCCGAAGGGCCGGATACCACCAGAACCAGTGGAGCGCGGGTAAATATTTTGTTGCCGGCTATTTTGCCCTCCCGCTTTCCAAAGAAACCGGTTCAGGTTTTATAAATGTGCCGCCACGCATTACCTGCAGCCGGCCGGTTATTGTCTCCGGTGCCAGTGCAGCCAGCACAATATGGCTACTTTGAGTAAATATAACCGCTTTGGTTCGGCGGCCGCTGGTCATATCAATCAGTTTGCCGGTTGTTTTGGCATCCTGAACTGCTCTTTTAATTGGCGCTGAACCCGGTGACGCTATGGCTACTACTTTGTCCATTACTAAAACATTCCCAAAACCAATGTGTACTAGTTCTCCATCCATTGAATTACCTCTTTCTTAGGATTATTAAAACATAAATCGGGCTGCTTTACAGGAACACCGATATTATACATTCAAAACTGAAAGGTAGCAATCAATTTTCCTGCCTGACTTGAACTATTGATGGTAATAATGTTTTAATAGTGGCTCGTTGCTTCAAAAAAATTATTGAGCTGATTGTGTATAAAATATTAGAAAAGCAAAATCTGGCAACTAATGTCTACCTGTTCAGGATAAAGGCTCCCCTTATCGCCAGCAAGGCCAAAGCAGGTCAGTTTGTAATGCTTAGAGTGAGCCAAAAAGGGGAGCGCATACCTCTTACTCTGGCAGAGTGGGACGGGGCTGAAGGCTCAATCACTATTGTGGTTATGGCTGTAGGCGCTACTACCTGCCAGCTTTCCCGCCTTGAAGAAGGCGATAAAATAAACGACCTGTTGGGCCCGCTGGGTAACCCGACTGAGATTGAATATTTCGGTACGGTAGTTTGTGTTGCCGGTGGTTTTGCCATTGCTGTAATCAGGCCGGTAATTAGAGCTCTGAAAGAAGCCGGCAACCACATTATTTCCATTATCGGTGTAAGAAACAAAGAATTGCTTTTCTGGGAAAAAGAGCTCGAGCAAGATAGTGATGAACTGATAATTACTACCGATGATGGATCGTATAAGCGTAAAGGTCTGGTAACTGAACCCCTGAAAGAATTGCTTGAAGGCAGCAGAGATATTAACCGCGTAATTGCCATCGGCCCAACAGCAATGATGAAATTCGCCTCGCTTACCACTAAACCGTTTGGAGTTAAAACCATCGTCAGCCTTAACCCGATTATGGTTGACGGAACCGGAATGTGTGGTTGCTGCCGGGTAACCATAGGCGATGAAACCAGATTTGCCTGTGTTGACGGGCCTGAATTTGACGGCCACCTGGTTGACTGGGAAGAGTTTATGAGCCGTCAGACAACCTACCTGGATCAGGAAAAATATTCTTATCAATGCTCCCTGGGCACTGGAGAGAAACATCACGGGTAGATTATGAATAAACCTTTAAATAAAAGAATTGATATGCCATTGCAGGCAGTCGAAGCTCGTAACAGTAACTTTGATGAAGTGGCACTGGGTTATTCTCCGGAAATGGCAAAGGCCGAAGCTTCCCGTTGCTTGCAATGTAAAAAGCGTCCCTGTATTAGCGGCTGCCCAGTAGGTATTGACATACCGGGTTTTATTAAAGCAATCTGTGATGATAACCTGCCTGCAGCTGTTGAAACCATAAAAAACGACAATATACTTCCGGGTATATGTGGCCGTGTTTGCCCCCAGGAAACACAATGTGAAAATGTGTGTGTGTTTAACAAAGGTGGTAATGCCATTGCCATAGGCCGCTTGGAACGGTTTACCGCCGACTGGGAACGCAACAACAAGTCTGAAATTGCACCCGTATCCAAAAGCCCTGCCACCGGAAAAAGAATTGCAGTTGTCGGCTCGGGCCCGGCAGGCCTCACAGTGGCAGCCGACCTTGCACGTATGGGGCACTCCGTGACCGTGCTCGAAGCCCTGCATACAACCGGTGGGGTCTTGAAATACGGAATACCGGACTTCCGCTTGCCATCAGAAATAATCGAAGAGGAAGTAGAAAATATAAAGGCACTGGGGGTTATCTTTCAACTTAACACCCTGGTAGGTAAAACTCAGACTATAGATGAACTGCTGGAACGTTTCGATGCTGTTTTTTTGGGCACCGGTGCCGGATTGCCAATCTTTATGAATATTCCCGGAGAAAACCTTGTAGGAGTATATTCAGCCAACGAATTCTTAACCCGGGTTAACCTGATGCAGGCATACAAATTTCCCGAATACCAGACACCGGTAAAAGCAGGAAGGCAGGTGGCAGTTATAGGTGGCGGCAATGTGGCCATGGATGCTGCCCGTTCTGCATTGAGACTTGGGGCAGAGAGAGTTTGTATTATCTACCGCCGGACTGAGGTTGAAATGCCGGCCAGACGCGAAGAGGTAGAACATGCCATTGAGGAAGGGGTTGAAATGATCTTCCTTGCCAGTCCGGTGCGCTTTCTTGGTGATGAAAAGCGGAATCTAAAATCGGTTGAGTGTATTCGAATGGAGCTGGGTGAACCCGATTCAAGCGGACGTCGCAGACCTTTACCCGTAGAGGGCAGCCAGTTTATAATAGATATTGACGTAGCCATAGTAGCTTTGGGAACAACTCCCAACCCTCTGATAAGCCAAACCTCACCCGGGCTTAAAACCAGTCACAAAGGAACCCTTATATACGATGAAGCCACCAGCCGCACAACCAAGCCACGTGTTTGGGCAGGTGGTGATATAGTTACCGGTTCGGCCACTGTGATAAGTGCCATGGGGGCTGCCAGACGGGCAGCTGCTGATATTGATAAATTCCTCAAAACAGATGAAGGTAAAGCCGGACAGAACTGGTTGAAAGCTGATGTATAAAAAGCACTGTAATTTGGTTTACAATTCAGTGGTTACCACGAACTGCCATTACACATTAAAAAGGAAATTGATAACATCGCCATCTTGAACTATGTAATTCTTGCCTTCTGCTCTGAGTAACCCTTCTCGCCTTACCCCAGCATCCCCCCCCAGCCGTAACAGGTCTTCATAATTTACAACTTCAGCTCTGATAAACCCTCTCTCCATATCACTGTGTACATTGCCTGCCGCCCGCTGGGCACTGGTACCCCGGGGAACAGGCCATGCACGGCTTTCATCATGAACCGTTGTAAGGAATGAAATCAAGCCCAAAAGTT
>PWTP01000039.1 GCA_003563865.1 Dehalococcoidia bacterium | reverse complement strand
TCCCGGTATATCAGTGTTTTTGTCACGGAATTTAACCTTTGAATACCGAACTATATATTCTTCCGGAACCGGTTTTTCGTCTCAAGCTTGTTTGTACCGCTTAACTTCAAATCTATAGAGTTTTACCGGCTCATCCGGGCTTATTCCGGCCTTGGCCCGGCTTATCTCGATCTGTTTTTCTGCTGTATCCACACCCTCAAGATTCGGTAATAATAAACCTCGCGCACGGCCTGCTTCCACTATAACTCCATACTTCTTTGGGTCAAGTTCACTTTCATCGGCTACCGGTTCCGGTTTAGATAAAATATCAACACTATAGTTTATATCGGGCAGTTCCCAGGCAGTCACCGGTGAAAACCTGGGGTCTTCAGTGGCTGAATGAACAGCATTTATTATTATTTCCTCCGCTATATTCGAACGTGCCGGAGAAAAGGTTCCAATGCATCCCCTCAGTTCGTGCCCTTTGTGCAAACTCACAAAAACACCGGCTTTTTCTTTCATTTCCGGTATCATGTCAGCCGGGGCTTTTATTACCCTGCGCTCCTTTACAAATGTATCAACCGCCTGCTTGGCCAGGGCAACCACCGGATGCAGTTCTTCGGCCCGAATAATTATACCGGCATACCCCACTACACTCGCAAAGTCTCCCGTCACATTGCCACTTGTCCGGTAGTCGACCAGTTCAGCCTTGTTGGCTCCCAGCTCTTTTGCCGCCCGTATCAAGCAGGCAACCGGCCCCAAGCCACACATTGAAACATTGTACTCTCTTGCTATCCTTAACATCTCATCTTCGTCCAGCTCTAAAATGGAATCTATCACCTTGAAATCTTTTTCCCGCGCAATATCATGGGGTTCATAATGGGTCATATCACTGGATGCAATTACAACCACCGGAGAGCCACGCTCCCGGATAGATCTGGCAATAGCCTGGCCTATTTCGGTATAGGCCGCCGGAGCCGAACCGGCAATAGCAATCGGCACAAACTTAATGTTCGGCTTGAAATATTGGAGAATCGGTAACTGAACTTCAATCGAATGCTCAAAATGATGAGCAGAGGGGTCATCAATAAGGTAGCGCGAAATACCTATCAAATGCCGGGCGAGTGCGTTATCAATTTCCACCTCACCTAAAGGGGTTTGCCATGCACCTTCGGTCGCAATGGCATGGGGTTTACCCATGCCCGTATGATTAGGGCCCAGTAAAATGACCGTAGGAGTAAGCTTAATCCGGGCCACTGTGGTTACAGCGACTTCCCCTGAAAAAACATAACCCGCATGGGGTAGTACTGCACCCATTACACTTTTAGGCTGGATATCTACGGTTGCTCTTTTTATAAAATCAAAGATTTCCTGCTTATCAGCCGGATAAAACTGGCCGGCTACTGCTGGCTTTCTTAACATCAAACACCTCCCTGGTCTGTCCTGAAATTGAGCTCAAGCCCACAGTATTTACATTTTGAACCATTCAGGCCAACGGCGTCCACCCGGTAGCCCCGGCGCTCCACCACCAGGGACAAGCATTCAGGGCAAACGGTGTTTTCATTATTATTACCGGGCACATTGCCAATATAAATAAACTTAAGACCGGCTTCATAACCAATTTTCACCGCCTTCTCAAGCGTTTCCAAAGGGGTGATGCCGGCTGCAGCCATCTTCTCCACCGGATGGAAGCGGGTCACATGCCAGGGAGTCAGCACGCCTAATTTGCCAGAAATCCAGCCTGCAATACCTTTAAGCTGCCCGTCATCATCATTAACGCCGGGCACAATATTGGTAACCACTTCAACATGCATACCCCAGTGATGTCTCGCATGTTCAGCCGTTTCCAGTATGCCCTGCCAGTTGTAAATTCCACACCATTTACGGTAGGTATCAGCTGAAAAAGCTTTAATATCTACCCGCCAGACATCCAGATAAGGTCCAATTCCATCCAGAGCTTGCCTGGTCATATATCCATTGGTAACGTAAACAGTATACAGCCCCTGCTCTTTGGCTAAACGGGCTGAATCCAGTGTGTATTCAAACCATACAGTCGGTTCGTTATAAGTCCAGGCAATACCCCGGCAACCATGCTGTTTTGCCATGTTGATGGCTTCATGGGGTAAAATTTCATCCATTTCCGGCCGGCTGCCACCCGGTTTACCGGCGCTGGAAATCTGCCAGTTCTGACAATCCTGGCACTTGAAATTACACCCCCAGGCGCCCATTGAAAATACTTTGGTGCCCGGATAAAAGTGGTATAACGGTTTCTTTTCAACCGGGTCGGCTGCTATTGATGAAGGCAGCCCATAGTTCAGGCTATACAGAGTTCCGCCCCGGTTTTCATACATCCGGCAAACGCCGGTTTTACCGGGGTTGATTTTGCAATGCCACCGGCAAATATTGCAGCCGGCCTGTAAGCCCGGCAACCGGTCATACAATTTAGCCTCATGCATAATCTGCCTCCAAATATTAATTATAACATCTCAAGGGCAGTAAAAATACATATTTTGGTAGTACGAATATAAAGGTAAATTCCAATGTTTTAAGAATAAAGCCGGTCTAAACAAGGTAAATTATGGCAATACCGGTGATAATAAGCAGAATGGCTGC
>PWTP01000144.1 GCA_003563865.1 Dehalococcoidia bacterium | reverse complement strand
GCTTGGCAACCAAGAACCCCACCAAATTTCTTGCCATGCAGATATTTTATTTATATGTGTCAATTGAGGGCGCTCTTCTCTTACAAAAGAAACCTGCTGCGGCTAGACGTAGTATTCGTGCAATCTTGAATGAAAAAATTGTCTCGTTGCATGATAACATCACGAACTATGAGGTAATCCCCGGAATTCAAGCAGCTTGTTAAGAGAGGATTCTGTTGCCTAAAATAACAGGAATTGAAAGGAGCAGGATATATGAAAACAAAACAGAGGGAAACATCGCCTTCATTCAATGAATTGTGTTACCCAAAAAGTTATCAAGCTCAACTGTTAACAAATTTGGCCTATTGTTGCGATTCTATTAAAGAGTTGAGGCCTGCTTTCTTCGAAGTGCACTGAGCTCAGTTTCTATCAACCGCCCAGTTACTTCAAGGGTAACTAGTGGATAAACCTTAACCGACGCGGAATATACAGCGGGCATGGTTGCCAGGGCTTCAGCTAATTCTTCTGCAGAATCAAAGTTGCAAATGCCCATCCCGCCCATAAGACCTCCGGCATGTCCTGCCAGGCTATATATGGCCTCTACCTTTCCAGTATCCTGTTGCCTCTTAGACCAGGCCCATTGTGCTTTAGCCAGAGTAAGCAGTTGCTCAGGGGGTGTTGGGTTGCCAGGTACACCTTCAATAAGTACCAGAAATTTCATATTCCTCCTCCTCCTCCTTTTTTGCAAATATTATATTATACACACCAACTGCGTATTTCGCTGAAATCGGCCACCCTGTAAGAAGGGCAATGGAGCAGAACCGATATGGAAACCGGTTCCATGCTTGGAGAGATTTTCACGGGGCAAATCATGGACTGGATACGAGTATGTGTAAGGCTCATTCGAGGAAATCCCTTAGTTTTTGGCTGCGACTCCGGTGTCGCAGTTTACGCAGGGCCTTGGCTTCTATCTGGCGGATACGCTCCCGGGTGACATTGAATTCCGTGCCGATCTCTTCGAGGGTTCTCTCCCGCCCGTCTTCAAGCCCGAACCTGAGTTTTATAATCCTGCGCTCCCGGTTGGTCAGGCTGGAGAGGGCTTCCTCCACCCGCTCTTTAAGGTGCTGGCGGGAGGCTGCGTCCGGCGGTGCCACCGCATCCTGATCTTCAATAAAGTCACCCAGCTGGCTGTCTCCTTCTTCGCCAACAGGGGCGTCGATTGAAGCCGGAATTTGGGCTATGCCTGCAATCTGCTTGACTGTTTCCGGTGGCAGGTCCATTTCAGCGCCGATCTCCTGGCGCGTCGGCTCGCGGCCGAATTGCTGGGTGAGCTGGCGGCTTACCGTCAGTAACCTGTGGATGGTTTCTATCATATGCACTGGGATGCGGATGGTGCGTGCCTGGTCGGCGATGGCACGGGTAACAGCCTGGCGGATCCACCAGGTGGCATAGGTGGAGAACTTGAAACCGCGGCGGTGATCGAATTTTTCCACGGCCCGCATCAGGCCGATGTTACCCTCCTGCAACAGATCCAGGATAGGCATGCCACGACTTGTATATTTTTTGGCCACGTTTACCACCAGCTTTAGATTGGCTTCGGTTAAGTGTTTTTCGGCCCGGTCGGCTTCAACCTCCAGATTATCGAGGTGGCACTTCAGCTGCTGCTCAACTGGGCTTAAAGAATCAACAAAGCCCTGGTTGTGTGCCGCGGCTTCAATTTCCTTAAGGGTGGTTTCAGTTGGCACAGCCTCGAAAACCTCTGCCGGTAGCAGTCTTGTGTTGAGGGAAATGTTTACAAGTTCTCGCTCAACCTCTGCCGGGTCCCTGCCGATTCTGGCAGCGATCGACCGGGTATGTTTCTGGTGCATCTCATCGATGAGGTTTTGCTGCATCAGCAATTTGGTTACAGCCCCTTTAAAGTATTGGCACTTCTCAAGCCCAAGTTCTTCTTGCAGCAGCCGGATGGTTTCCCGGGCTTTGCCCAGATCTATTAGCATATGCAAAACCAACTGAACGGGGGTCGGGGGCAAGTCAAGCTCTTTAGTAAAGCCATCCTTAATCGCGCGAATGTGTCTTCCGGCTTCAATCTTTTTGGCAAGTGCCTTTTCATCATCGGCGCTGAGCAGCGCCGTCTGACCGATTTCATTGAGGTACATGCGCACCGGGTCATCCGGTGCTATGCGGCCTTCAATCTGATCCGGAGGTTTTGTGGCCTCAGCAGGCACCGGTTCCCCTGATGTTTCTGTGTCGAGAACAGGTCCTTTTTGGGTCAGGTTTTCAACGAGTGGCGGTATTTCCCCGGGTTGCCCCTCTAAGGGGGTTTCTGAAAGCCTTTCCCGGATAAATTCCTCTGGCCTAGCACTGCCCCTCTTTTTTTCCTTATCCTCTACCATCAACCACTGCCCTTCCGGTGTTCCGGAGATGTGACAAGTCCGGTAAATAGAGTAGACCAGGACGGTAAACGCTTTAACTAGCAAAAACCAGCATTCATAATTCTACCACCATTAATTAACGGCTTCTACCGGTTTTTACTTACAAACTAACAAAAACTGTTAACCGTTTTATAAATACCACCCCCCCCGAAATTTTACCCCAAAACCTATTGACACCAGCTTACCAGCTTACTAATATACAGTTATTGCCCGGTAACAGCTCAACCGGCTTGACAGGTTACTTATCCAGTAAGTATCCACCCTGGCTCCAGGTGGAAGAGGAGGTGCTTATGATAAAGGTATGCAAACTCTTCTGGCTGCCCAAATAGCCGCTTGACCCCTTTACACCCCTTATTTACCCCGTGTTCTTGTAAGTTTTTCAAGTATCTTATTGATTCTAAACCCTATTGTGCTTACTAATACACCACGACCTTTCTTAAGGAGGAACAGAAATGGCGAAAATTGACGAAGATCTGGCTGGATTGATCAAAGACCAGACAGCCCCTAAAATTGTAGCAACAGTGGACAAAGATGGAATACCCAACCTTACTCCCAAGGCAAGCCTGATGGTAGTGGATAATGACACGCTGGCGTTTGCCGATCTGTACGGGGGCAAGAGCCGTACATTTACCAACCTGGAGGAAACCCGGCAGGCAGCCATCCTGGTGTTAAAAACCCCAATGGCGCCCCCGTTTACCGCATACCAGATAAAGGGAAAGTATGCCGGCTACGATACCACCGGGCCTGTTTTCGAACAGTTTGCCAGGGTTATAAAAGAAGCCATCGGGGCTGATATAACCGGTGTGGCCAGCATAAAAGTGGAGGCAGTGTATTCGCAATCCCCGCAGGATGCCGGAAGAAAGATTGATTGAGCAATTTAGCACAGAGGTAAAGCCGCATTATACTCTGGGCTATGTATACTGGCTTTGAATGTGATTATAAGCTGGTAACAGAACTGCTTTTGTTACAGGCAGAACATACGAGTGGCACTGTGCCAAAAAGGACAAAACCGGTTTTTCATCAAAAATAATCAAAAGCGAAGGTGGCAATAAGGTGGTGGAGTTAATCAAACTTAATTTATCACATCTGGAGCAGAGCATTCTAGAAAGCATGGGGTTGGATACGGTCGAAGAGATAGCACTTTGCTGGAAGGAGGAGCTCGGTTTAGGCAAAGGGAAATGGGGTGCCATTCTCAATAGGGCCAGGAGCCTTCTGGCTTACGAGCGCATCAAGGCCATCGATTGCGGCTACGACGCTGTCACTGTGACTATCTCGGATACCAGCAGGTCGACCATAGTATCTGTGGAGCATGTTTTAGGGGTATCGCCGGGATTCAAGCGTGAGGTCGAGGGCGACAGGTTAATAATCTTTGCCCCGGAACGTACGCCGTGCTCGTTTTGCGGGGTGGAGCCGATTTATATCTGTGAAAACTGCCGGGCATGCCTTTGCCAGGAATGCCGCTTCAAGCACGAACACGATTATTACCAAACAACAGAAATAAGCTCACTTGAGGATACATTTCAGTGGTTACAGATAAAAGCCGGAGAATATAGCCTTATGCCACAGGAAAAGGGTACCGAATTGGATGACAAACCCGGCAAAGAAGTGATAGGTATCGCCAGGGAAATGGGTTTTGACGGTTTTGCACAGAGCTTCTTCTCAGAGCTGGAGGGTAATGATATTATGAAGAAGGCGATCACCTGCGCCCTTTTTTCCACGCCTTACGAGCCTGCACACGTGCTGGTAGCAGGGGAACCGGCCGGCGGAAGGACGCTGGCACGCGATATTATCGCCAGAAGGCTGGGGTCGGACATTGAGCTGGTCGGGGCCAACACAACCAAATCCGGCCTGGTATGCAATCCGGCTACAGGCAAACCCGGCGTCCTTGCCTATGCGGACAGGAAGGTTGTCTTGACCGACGAATTCGACAGGATTCCCCCTCAAGATGTTGAATATTGTTATGAGCTGCTGTCTAACGGCAAGTGCAGTATCCATTCGGCAAATGTGCATGAGACCTTCGAATCTCACTTCATTATGATCGCCTTTGCCAACCCGATAGAAACGGTATTTGTTCGAGACCCTATCCAGGAAATCGGGGTGCCCCCCAATCTTCTCAGCCGTTTTGCCCTGGTCGTAAAGGCCGAGGAGCTTGAGGTAAACCGCAGAAAGGAAATCCTCAAGAGAAAGCTGATCGGTGGGGAAAAAACTTCTGAATTTTCGCGCTGGTATTTATCCTGGCTGCAAGAAAGCCGCAAGCATTTTCCGAAATTCACAGCTTCAGAACACGAAATCGATGACTATGTAGCCAGGGTTAACAAACTCATTGACCGATACTCACAAACCCCCCTGTGCCGTGATTTGAGGATGGGCGACCATGCAAAAAGGATACCTATGTCCATTGCCAGGGCAGGATTCACCGAAATCAACGAACAGACCCTGGACGAGGCGATTGCCTTGATGGAAGCCTGTATGGCAGCCTGGCACCAATAACAGCTAGCAGGTCGATTGCTTAAAACAACCAGCATGAAAGGTTTCGATTAATCACCCCAAGGCTCATTGACTTATAGCTGTAGCTGCCGATTATGTGTTAGCCACCGGCCGCCTTCGCTTGCTATTTAAAAAGGCAGCAATTGATCATTATGAATTTGCCTCCTTTGGCGAAGCGATACGCCTTATGCGGCGGCTTGTCTCCTGGCAGCCGGAATAGACCATAAACCCTTAATCAACACGTCCGGTACAACCTGTAACCGTTCAAGCTAAAACAACGTCTTGTCCGGCAGCCGTAACTCTCTGTTAAAGCGACACCCTATGTTTTGAGTGCCAGCAACAGGTCCTCCAAGGCCTCAACCGTCGCTTTTCGGGAAAACCCGTCGGGTAGCCTGGTTTGCTCGCCGATAATTATATGCATTCTTATCCTGCCGGTCTCAACCCAAACCGGAAGCACTGTAGCCTTGGTGTTATCCAGTAACCAGCCGATCCCCGTCTGAAACCGCCGCATAACTCTGCCTTCGGACTCCTTTAACAGGTCACGGTAATTCTGCCCGGGAGGAAGCCTGGTTACCTCGACCTTGCCAGCCTTGACCCATTTAAAGGCCGTGCCCTTAAACTCCCTGCCTCCCGCCGGGGCCATTAACAGCACTCCCTTTTGGTCCAGCCTGGCCTTCATCCGCTGCAGGGTTCGATCTACCATACGGTGGCTGCCCCTTTCCACCGGGATGCATACCGGTCTGACGGCTTTCAGCCACCACCGGTCATACTGGTCGGGCTTGCTGGGAGTGGAGAAGGGCACCAGCCGGGTGTCAAACAGGAACCAGGGAAAAAAGAGAAAGGGTACCAGGGCCGGCTCCCTGAAGGAGGGGTGTCGGTAGATAACGACCAGCCCTTTACCGGAAGGGATAAACTTGTCTTTGCGGTAACCGGTAACTTTGACTATCCTTGGTAACCTTAACAAGTTTAGCAATAGGCCACCAAGGATACCAACCGTCCAGACGACAGCCCGGATCCTGACTTTGTCTCCCAAGGTTTTATAAGCCTCACCCGATTATAGTTGATCGTAAAATTATCATAAACAAACCCTTTTACCGGCACGCTTTAAAAACAAGTCCATTAAAATTGGGGGCCACTCAAGACAGATGCCTTTTTAAAAAACCGGTGACCTTATCCCTGAAGCCCTCATATTCCCATGAGTAATGGTGCCCGGGTGCGCCAAAACGCAAGAGGAACCTCCCGGGATGTTCCTGCTCGATACCAATCAAGGCCTTCAGGTTGGCCCATATCAGGGCAAAGATATTGCCGGTGCTCAGGCAATCCGAATGCCTGCCATTGTGCCGGGTGACCAGCGAGCGTTCGAAATTAATACACCGCTGTAACGGTAGAGGCCCGGTTTGAATGGCATACACCCGGTTGTTATCCTTGAGTTTCCTGATGGTCCTTTCAACAATATTGCAGCCGCTGCTTTCTCCGGCGATTATGACCCTGACTTCCGGCAGGTGCCGGGTTAAAAACTCAATCCTTAGAACCAGTTCCCTTGATTTTAGCGGGTTTAGCCCCCAGAAAGCTGTCAGTTCATTGATAACTCCAACAGGACTTGGCCTTGTTCGCCGGTAGTCAATGGCAAGCACCTTTTGTTGCAAAGTTGAGAGTTCCTGCATGATGCCTGCTATTACCGTTTTCCAGCCGGGTGAATCCCTGGCCAAAGACCAGCCAAAACCACCGGGGTTGAATAAAATAATGGTGTCGATCTGGCTGGCTGCTTTGTATGTTTCTATAAGCTGGCAGGCAAAACCCTTGACGGCACCGGCTTTAGAGCCATAAAGCCTTTTGGCCTCATGCCATGCATCTTGCATGACCCGCTCCGGGACATCATTGAGGCCTGTAGCAAGATGATGATCGGCCTCCTGGCTAGCAGAATAATGCATCGATGGTTCCAGCGGAGTAAGAGCCAGCAGCACGAATAAAAGGCTAAACGAAACAGCAGAGCAAGCAATCAGGTTGAAGCTTGTCGCTTCCACTGGCCCGACAGTCAGCAAGACAAGCGTAATGCCAAATGAGATGACCAGGCAGGATATTAAATTCAGCTTTTGCGCCTCAGAGAACATATCATGCCACCCCCTGAAGCCTGTTTTATTACTATTATAGCTTAAGTGTCCAGAAATTTTTCTTTTCTATTATATTTACCATTAAATTTCTTTGACAATGCCGGTTTGCAGGCCTATAATGCTCAATGCCTCGATTATCTAGGTAGATTCATCCAGGAAATAACTACTGTCAACAGGCTTAATAAACCCTGGGCGGGAGATGAAGTGCAAGAACCCAAAAGAAGTCCGGAGCTAATACTAAATGGGACGGCCTGACACTCTGCGCCGCCTGGGAGACCTTGCCCGAGCTGTGGCTTACCGGCAGGCCCTGATCAGACATGAACGATGGTCTCGCCCGAGGCTTGAGAAGTTTCAATATCGCCAATTAACCAGACTTCTTGATTGGGTAACCCATAAGTCCCCCTTTTATCTCAAATTATGCCAAACCCTTAATATAAGCAAACCCTTTGACCTCCAGGATTTTCCGATTATGGACAAACAGGCCCACATGCAGCACTTTGACCAGCTTGTCACCGACCCCCGGTTGCGGCTCTCTCAGATTCATGACCATCTGGCTTGCCTTTCAAGTGATGAATACTACCTTGGCGAGTACCGGGCTCTTACCACCGCCGGTAGCTCCGGGCACAGGGCGGTGTTTGTATCAAACAGGAAGGAATGGAGCTTGCAGCAGGCAGCAAGCATGCGCATCGCCGCCATGATGGGAATATTCCCCTGTTCAGTAAAACGGCCCAGGATTGTCACCACCGGCTCCCCCAGCCCCCTGCATGATAGTTACCGTCTCCCTCTAAGCATGGATATCGGGCTTTATCACTACCACATGCTGCCGGCTACCACCCCTGTTGTTGAACTGGTTTGGAAATTAAACACCCTCAAACCGGACCTCCTCCGGGGTTCCCTTCCATGCTCGGGCTACTGGCCTCCGAACAGCTTCAAGGCCACTTGAAAATAAATCCACGCTTCATCGCCGGTGGGGGCGAAGCGCTGACTGAAGAGATGAGGCGCCAGCTCAGACATGCATGGCCACAGTGTGGCATCTATGATATCTACGGAACCCAGGAGGGCATCCGTTCGATGGAATGCAGCCCCGGTAGCGGGATGCACCTGTTTGAAGACCTGGGCATTATTGAAGTGGTGGATGAATGCAACCGGCCCGTGCCCGATGGGAATCTGGGACACAAGATCTTGTTTACCAACCTTTATAGCTTCACCCTGCCCATCATCCGCTATGAGATCTCGGATATGGTAAACCTGGACACAAAGCCCTGTTTGTGCGGCCGGCCGTTCCGGCGCATCGGCTCCATCAACGGGCGAAACGACGACGTTATCTATCTTCAAGGTCACACGGGGGGACAGGTTGCCGTCCATCCCGTCCAGTTCTGGGATGTACTGGAAAGCTACAGTGAAATCAGGCAGTACCAGGTAATCCAGGAAAACGATGGTATCCATTTAAGCTTGGTGTTTGAGGAAGGCAATGAGGTGGTAGTCGACAGCGTAAGGAAGCGGCTGGAGCAAGAACTGCAAACCCTTGGTGCTTCAAACCCTGCCATACATATAAAGCCGGTAGCAAACCTGGGAGACCGGTCCGGCAACATGGGTAAATGGAAAAACATCATCTCAAACATGAACCAGTCATCGCTATAGGTTCTGCAAGAGGGTTAAATGGGCTCATTCATTTTCTCGAAAGCTGTTAAAACTGCCCTGGTATCTATAGTGCACAGTATTTATATGTTCATTATTGGTGCCAGGCCATTGGGTAAAAATAGCAAAATCATCTGCGTTGAACTGCAACGTTATACAGGGAGAGCTGTGAAATTGGTAGATGGCGATGAGGTTGAACCCGATGATCAGGTCATGAAGCTGCATTTTGACCATGGCTGGTTTAAGGACAAACTACGGCCAGGCTCCCTGCAAAATGTCTCCGGGCAACTGGAGTTTCTCCATGATTTTAAAAGTGATATGCAACTTCTGGCCACCCAGGTAAAAAACGGCAGATACGGCCGGGTGAGGGCCTTTTACGGCTGGACGTTTCTCCATAAACCGGCCACGAGACTTGGCTTTCAGGTATTA
Organism: Dehalococcoidia bacterium; assembly: GCA_003563865.1. Lineage (GTDB taxonomy): Bacteria > Chloroflexota > Dehalococcoidia > Dehalococcoidales > CSSed11-197 > CSSed11-197. The sequence goes on along the minus strand of PWTP01000144.1, from coordinate 1,028 downwards.
GAGCTTCCCAATACGCTTAGAATAAGGCTGGCCAGGTGGTATATAGGCGTGTTGGTGAGTACCTATCATGTCCAGGAAAATAAAAGAAACAGAGCCGCTGGTAGATCGATCGAAATCAAAGCAGTATGGCTTTCGCGGGACGGACTCCTGAAACTATACGGCTCCAAGTTATAAACCTGACAAGTCCGTTACTACATCAATAAGGAGTCAGGCAATATGTGCATATCCATTTTCGGATGTAAGGCAAGTAATCAGGCCATCAATATTACCTTTTTAGGGCTTGTTATACGCAGAATTCATTTTTCCAACGTTGCCAATGTAACTCTTGGCTCAAAAGGCATATTCGGAGAAATGTGGACTATTTTTAAGTGGTGGGGCCTGGTAACCATTACCAAAAAAGAGGGCTGGTTGAAATACGTTACTGTCGCCCCTGATAACCCAGAACAATTCTTGAGTGAAGTCAAGAAACACCTGAAAGAACATCGGAAATGATCCACTCCACCAAAGGATAAGTGGACAATTTAGGCTTTTGTTGGCCAGCCAAAACCTGTTTGTGTTAAGGTAGAACCAATTGGTTTCAGTTTAGGTTGTTGCAATTTTCTCAAGTATGCTCCTTTAATTTAACTCAAGTATTGGAAGGCCCAGGCTCTAACTAAAATTTAAAAAAGAGGAGGCCATCCAATGAGTTTTCAGGATAAACTACTCCAATGTTCCGATTGTGGCCATAACTTCACCTTCAGCGTGGAGGAACAGGAATTTTTCCAAACCAAGGGTTACACCAATGACCCCAAACGCTGTACGGAATGCCGTCAGGCACGTAAATCCGGGCGTAACGGACACACAACCCACCGCCAAATGTTCCCTGCGATATGTGACGACTGTGGCAAAGAAACTGAAGTACCATTCCAACCGCGGGAAGGCAGGCCAGTCTACTGCAGTGATTGTTACCGAAAAGTCAGACTGAACGGCTAAATTCAAGACAAGCTACAATATAATACTATTAAAGGCCGGGTATATCCCGGCCTTTG
>PWTP01000174.1 GCA_003563865.1 Dehalococcoidia bacterium | reverse complement strand
GTAAAACTTGAGCCTTCTTTTGCCCGGTGGATAACAATTTTAGCTCCATTAAGTTTATCAAAATCAAAGGCATGCAACGGCTGCCCAAATTCAAGCATTACGTAATTGGTAACATCCACGACATTGTTAATGGTGCGCATACCGGCATCCATCAGGCGCTTTTTCAGCCATTGCGGTGATTCGCCTATAGTGATGTCTTTAATAAGGCTGGCCGAATACCGCGGGCATAAATCAGGCGCTTCAATTTCAATGTCGACTTCCTGCTCAACCGGCTTGCCTTTGCCTTCAAATTCAGGTTCGGCTACCCGGGCTGAAACCCCCAGTAATGCAGCTACCTCACGGGCTATGCCTGTAACCGACAGCATATCAGGCCGATTAGGAGTAACCTCAAGATCCAGAACGGTCTCGCCCATGTACTTTTTAAGGGGCATGCCCGGTGATGCGTCTTCAGGCAGCACCAGAATGCCTTCGTGTTCATCAGATAAACCCAGTTCTTTTTCGCTGCAGACCATACCATGAGAAACTACACCGCGAATTTTGGCCGGTTTAAGTGTTGATAGTTCGCCAGTATAACCATTAATAAGGCAGGCCCCCACGCTGGCATAAGCAATCTTTTGTCCGGGAGCTACATTAGGGGCTCCGCACACCACTTCGTTCCGGTTTGTGCCGTCATCCACGGTAACCAACCGCAGGCGGTCTGCATCCGGATGTGGGTTTACTGTCACCACATATCCAACACACACTCCATCCCACGATTTGCCTATCTCTGATATGGCTGCTACTTCAGTGCCGGCCATAGTCAGCCGGTGGGCTACATCACTAACATCAAAAGGCCCATCTAAATAATCTTTGAGCCAGCTTACAGGAACCTTCATATACTAAAATTGCCTCAAAAAACGTAAATCGCTGGAGTAAAACAGGCGTATATCATCAATGCCGTAACGCAGCAAGGGAACCCTTTCAATGCCCATACCAAAGGCAAATCCTGAGTATTCTTCCGGGTCTATACCACCGGCTTCAAGAACCCTGGGGTGAACCATACCGGCACCCAGAATTTCTATCCAGCCGCTTTGACCACATAAACGGCAACCGTCACCTTTGCAAACAGCACACTCGACTGCCATATCCACCCCTGGCTCTACGAAAGGAAAGAAATCCACCCGAAAGCGGACTTTTCTCTCCGGGCCAAAGAAACGCCTGGAAAACTCATAAAGAGTACCTTTCAGGTCGGCCATGGTTATACCTTTATCAACCGCCAACCCTTCAATCTGGTGGAACATTGGAATATGAGTGGTATCGGTTGCTTCATATCTGAAAACCCGCCCGGGCACTATTATACGAAGCGGTGGTGTCTGTTTTTCCATCACCCTTATTTGCATAGGTGAGGTATGAGTGCGAAGCAACATCTCCCAACCTTTTTCACCAGTGGGCATATCTACCCAAAAAGTCTGCATGGAATCACGTGCCGGGTGCTCTTTGGGGATATTCAATGCTTCAAAATTATAATAATCCCATTCAACTTCAGGCCCTTCAACCACTTCAAAGCCCATGGAGGTAAAAATTACTCCCATTTCGTGTAAAACTTTGGTCACTGGATGCAGGCGACCTAACGACGCGGGCCGGCCGGGCAATGTGATATCAAGCGAATCTTGTTGACCTGGTGACTGAGCAGAAGCTGCCTCGAGGGCGGCCTGCTTTTCTCTTAACAGACATTCTAGCTCATTTTTCAGCCGGTTGGTTTCAGCCCCGGCAATTTTGCGCTCATCAGCCGGTAAACTGCCAAGTCCTTTTAAAACCGCCTGAAGGCAGCTTTTTTTACCCAGATAGCGTACCCGCCAGGCATCAAGTTCCAATCGGCTGGTAACAGAAGCCAGGCTGTTAAGAGCGTCTTTTCTCAGCTCATTGATTTGGTCTTTCAATATCAATACACCCGGATTTAAAACAAGGTTAATACGGGATTATAGGCTACAAAACGATTAACGGTCAAATAAATGGTCATTTTAGGAGTTTTTTAGAAAATTAACAGCCCAGGTTACCAGTTCGTGACCGGCCAGGTCGAGAAATTCATCCGGCTCGATACCATTTCCCTCAATTAAATGACCGCCCGGAGTCAACCAGCGGGCAACAGTAATATGTATGCCCTGATCAACCCCGATGGGTGCCAAAACATTGACAGATCCTTTGCCATAAGTGGTCGCTCCGGCCACCAGGGCCCGGCCATAATCCTGCAAAGCACCGGCCAGAACTTCAGAGCCGGAAGCGCTGAAACCATTAACCAGTACTACCATTGGTAAATCAGTAGTCTCTTTTTGTCTGCTTACTCCGTACACTATCTCGCGCCCATCGCTATATTTCATGGTAAAAACAATGCCTTCGGTTATAAAACGGCTGGTTACATCAACCACCGGATCCACCAGCCCGCCAAGATTATTGCGTAGATCGAGGATAACACCTTTGGCCTCAAGATCTTCGATTTCTTTTAGCACAATACCCATTTCCTGATTGGTTTTTTCAGTAAAACTGCTAATACCTATGTGTGCATACCCCTCTACCATGGTATAACGCACACTCTTTTCAATGATTTCATCCCTGATAACCTTAATATCCAGATTACGGTTTTCTTCC
>PWTP01000023.1 GCA_003563865.1 Dehalococcoidia bacterium | reverse complement strand
CAACCGGCACTATTTTGTTTGATGAGAGCATATTAAACTATCTGCCGGCTGAAGATGTAACCATATTAAGCGAGATTATCGCCTGGAAACTGGTAAAGGGGAGCAGTTAAGGCAGGTTCAGGCTACCTCAAAATCCGGCTCCCGGTTGGGCGCGAGCCGAAAACAAAAACCCCGGGGCCAATAACTGAATCAGCTCCTATAACCGTGCCCGGATTGATGGATGAATTGATGCCGGTGGCAACATTATCACCTATTATGGCTCCCAGTTTGCGCCTGGCCGTATCTATTTTACCTACCAGGATGTTTTTGTGGTCAAACCGCAGGTTGCCTACCTGGGTTCCGGCGCCAAAGTTACAGTTTTCTCCGATTACACTGTCGCCGATGTAGGTAAGGTGTGGCACTTTGGTGTTTTTCATTATAATCGAGTTTTTGATTTCAACCGATGCACCGATATGACAGCCGTCACCGATAGATGAATACGGCCTGAGATAACAGCCGGGGCCGATATCGCAGTTCTCCCCGATAACCACCGGCCCGACAATATAACTGCCGGAACGCACCAATGTACCCGAACCGATGCTGACTTTACCTTTGATCATAATGTTTTCTTCAACTGTGCCGTTTTGCTCAAATTTAGTGCTGTCCAACAGTCTTTCGGCCGAACCTAAAAGATCCCACGGGTAAGAAAATGTAAGCCACCGGTTGATTTCCTGCCAGCCAAACTCATAGCCTCCATCAACCAGCTTTTGGATTGCGTTGGGCAGTTCATATTCACCTCGAATTGATGGTGGCAGCAAACTTATGGCCTCGAATATTTCGCGGGTGAAGAGATATATGCCGGCATTGGCTATATTGGTGGGCGGGGGTGAAACCTTTTCATGAATACAGATTACCCGGCCGCCTTGCGTTTCAACCACGCCCAACCCGGTGGCATCATTTACTTCTATTAAACCCATTTTGGATATTGGTGAAAGCAGGAAACCGGCGATATCTTCCGGGCAAAAAATAGAATCTCCATTTAGCACCAGAAACCGGTCTTCCACCATATCTTCCAGGCGCTCGACAGCATCTGCCGTGCCGACTGCCTCAGGCTGGTGGCAATACTCAATTTCTACACCCCACCTTGTTCCATCTTCAAAATGTTCTTTTACCTTTTCGGCCTTGTAGCCTACAACCATAATAAACTGCCTGCATCCGGCTATGATAAGGCTGTCCAGCAGATGTTCCATAATCGGTTTGTTGGCTACCGGCAGCATTACCTTTGGGCGGTTACGGGTAAGCGGACGCATACGCAAACCCTCACCGGCGGCCAGAATTACTGTTTTCATCAGATGCCTGAACCTTCCTTCAAAGCATTTATGATTAATTCTTGAGCCCGGTTATATAGAAATTCCACATCGGCCCGAGTTTTAGCTTCAGCAGTAATACGGATCTTTGGCTCGGTGCCTGAAGAGCGCACCAGGAGCCAGCCATCTTCAAACATAAGCTTGAGTCCATCGCTTTCATCGACAGAGTGCGGCTTTAATTCTTTTAATTTTTCGATTACCTGGTTATTAATGGGCCGTTCCAGCTTGATTGATCCCCTTTTCATGGGGTAATCCGGTAAATTATCAATCATGCTGGAAAGATGGCGCCCGGAAGCAATAGAAACCATTTGCGCAGCAGCAAAAATTGCGTCCGGGCAATATGAAACCGATGGGAAAATCCACGAGCCCGATGATTCACCGCCAAAATCTCCCCAGGTTTTTAAAACTTGTGATACAAAATTATCTCCAACCGGAGTACGTTTTACATTAAAGGATTGTTCATCTACCAGCATCGAGGCATCCAGTGTGGTGACCAGTTTAAGGGCTTTCAGGCTATTTGACAGGATAACCAGCAATTTATCACCACTGATGAACCGTCCCCTGCCATCAACCACCATTAACCGGTCGGCATCACCATCATGGGCCAGACCGATATCAGCACCAGTGGCTATAACCTGCGCTTTCAGTTCTTCAAGGTTTTCTTCAACCGGCTCTGAAGGGCGCGGAAAAATGCCATTTGGAACCACATTCAGTTCAACCACTTCACAGCCCAGTAACTTTAGCAAGCCGGGAGTAATAACTGCTCCGGCACCACCCCCACAATCAAGCACTACCTTAACCGGAAAAATTTTTGGGAAAACAGAAAGAATATAGGCAATGTGCTGCTCAACCGCTTCGGTATATGGCTGGGGGCAACTGAATTCCTGCCAGGATGCAGAAGCGCTTTCAGTGCCGAAGACAGCCTTTTCAAGATTGTGCTTTTGCCGCTCGTCAAACGCAGTTCCATCCGGATTAAACAGTTTAATCCCGTTATATTCAGGTGGATTGTGGGAAGCGGTAACCATTATGCCGGCATCAAAGTTACGGGTGGCAAAGGCAAGGGTGGGCGAGGGTAGCAAGCCAGCATCAAAAGTACTGACACCCCCACCGGCAAGGCCTGAAATTAATGCACTCTTTAAAGCCGGTGACGAGGTGCGGCTATCATTACCGATAACCACCTTTTTGTATTCTCTGCCCAGTGCCAGACCAACCTTAAGGCCCAGCTGCAATAAACTTGAGTCTGCCTTGCAACGAATTCCCGAAGTGCCAAAAATTTGCATCAACCGATTT
>PWTP01000119.1 GCA_003563865.1 Dehalococcoidia bacterium | reverse complement strand
GGATAAAACCAAACCCGAGAGCCTTTAGTTTTTTCATTATTGCTTAACCTCGCTCGGTTTAAATGTTTTAAGTTCTAGCTTGTTCTCTTCAACCCAGTCAAGAAAGTGCTGCCCGCTAGGATAATGGGTGTTTTTATACTCCAAGGTTATAGTAGTTTTATCTTCATCAGCAATTATGTCTCTTAAATTATCAATTTTTTGTTCGAGAACAGCTGGATCAATCGGGCTATCAGGGTCAGTATTAAGCTCTGCCCACTTGCCGTTTTTGTCTATAGTGATGTTTATAGAAGCTATTGATGCCTGGTGCTTTTTAAGGGTATTAAGCATTGCATAGGTTTGTTCAGTGTCATTTGTTTTCTGCATTTTAAATAGAGTCAGCGGTTTGTTTTTATCAATATCTGGGCCTGGTTTACCACCACCTGGACCTCTCGGCACTTTCACCTGCAGCGTTTCAGATTGTACGTCATATTTAGGCGCAACCCCCACTGCTAAAACGAATTGTGCATCTTCAGGAATTTCAAAATCACCGTCATATAAAGCGCCGTTATCAAGTGGACTTGATCCGTCAGTGGTATACCTGATTTCTGCAGGCGGAGCAGAAGCTATTTCCATCATAGTCTTTCCGGCGCTATTGTTATAAGTGTTATACTTCAAGGTTATTTTTCCAACCCATTCTACAGGTGGGCCGGTCTCATTATTGTTACTGCTGTCTACACACAGAAACGATAAGCGCAGCTCGGTAGTTTTAAATTCGTTAAATTTAGCAACTTCAAGTGATGCTGGGGTTGCCGGGGCGTTAACTTCGTAGTATATTTTATCCCCATAAATAGGACTTAACTTTAATGTTGTTTCCCCGGTATCATCGTCTCTTGTAAGTTCCTGCACCAATACGGAAGTTGTTTTTGGAAACGGCCCCTTTTCAACGTAATTACCGTTTTCCTTCCACATTTCTTTTTTGATCATTTCATTTTTGAAATTATCAAGTGCTCCCGGAAGGTGCCACTGCCAGTTAGTGTTGGTGGCAGCACGTTCTTTAATTTTACTCCAGAGCATTTCTTTACGGGTAAACAGCCTGCTTTCTACTTTCTTTTGAAAGTTATCTCCGGTTGTTTCTGTTTCCAGTTTTTTTCGCTCCAATAACACTTTCCTGATTTGCTCTTCCCCATTAAAATCGTTGCTTGTAAATTCCATCAAGAAGTCTGCTGCATATAGCTCACTATCTTTTGCCGGGTAAAATAAAGTTACAAAAGTTTCTTTGGCATTTGAAAGTAAATTGAGCCTTGCTTTTTCCTGCATGGAAACTGCTTGCTGGAATTGTGGATCTTTCTGGGGCACCTTATCTTCATATTCCATCTGGTTAACAATTGTATTAATGGCCCTGAATTCTTTTGCTTTATCAAGAAGGTTTTGCATTGTAGCGCGCTGCCCGGTTAGAAACAAAAGCCTGTTTTTATAGGGGGTCTCGTTAAAGAGTTCCCTGTAGTCCGGGTGCAGCCCGCCGTCTTGATGGTATGGCTGAGTAATCACCAGATGTACCTTAGAAGGGGTGGGTTCAATATCGTTTATGCCTGGAAACACAAACACTTCCTGGTAGCAGTCTTTTATGGAAGGTTTAAATTTGCTGCCGATATATTCCCTGATCTCTTTTCTTGCAATTTCATTGTCATATGAATCTTTTAAGGAATTAATTTTTGCGTTTATGTTTTCAACATGCCTGAAATGGAGTTTGCCATCCTGGTTGACAAATAGATACCAGCCTCTGGTGCGAAAATCTTCTAATCGGTCCTTAGCCTGGCTAATATCACGGTCGGGTTCACATATATAGCCTATCAGTTCCATTGGTGACAACCCAATCGGTGCATTTTGAATATCTGCCAAAGAAGATACTAATATAAGCTTTGCTAAATCGACCGTTATGGTTGTATCGAACTCTTTGTCTATGGTTTCCGCAATAGCTTTGCCCCCAGCAGATATATCATGAGCAATGGCATTGTCAAGGGAAGGCTTGATGGCTTTTACTTTTGAATACATTTCCTGATCATTGAGATCAAAATCATGAACATTAATTAGGTATTTTCTACTTGCTTTCGGATCTGTGCCCGTGTAAAGCTGGCGTACCAAGTGTCTCATTAGTCGTATTAAATCCCTTGTTTGCTGAAAGCCAGGGTTTTCTCTGAACCGCGCATAAAGGTCTTTGATAGAGGGATGAAAAGGATATGAATCCCGAATCTTTGTAAACATTTCTTCGGGTGACATGTTCGTGTAGCCCATCTGTTTGGTTTCCTTTATGACTTCCTTATAACCGTTGGCAATCTTTACTATCTCTTCATCGGCTGGCAACTTATCAAACAGTTTGGTTTTAAGCACAGAATAAACTTCGTCGGATGTGCTGCTCACGGGCTCAATATTGACCGAGGAACGATTAACTTCACTTTCTAATTCTCTAAATGTACTCTGGAGCAATTCGCCGCCTCTTTCATAAGCAGCCCTTAAATCAGAAATGACTAAACATACATTTGAAAGCTCTTCTTTGTTTATCGCTGTAAATAAATTGGACAAAGCGGTTGTTGTCATTGCTGATAGGTCGGAATTGCCTATATTGATTGATCTGGCATTCTCTAAGTAAGGTGGCAATT
>PWTP01000102.1 GCA_003563865.1 Dehalococcoidia bacterium | reverse complement strand
CATCGCTTTGGAACTGCTGCTGTACGAGCAGGAGCACGTGGAAAACCTCCTCCTATCCTTCTACAGTATGGTCACCAATGACAGTGTCCGGGGCATGATACAGGAGATGCTGTATCGGACCATCGATACAACGGATAAACTTATGAGCCAACTCGCATTAAGGGGTTGGATCGGCACGCCGCCGGCTTACAGGCACCTTCCTCCCAATGTAATAGAAAACATCCACTGCGGTGAAGCCGGGTGCCTGTGGGATATGCTGACCTACCGGTATGACACCCTGCACTTTACCGAAATTATGGCCACCATGGTGCATGATGTGGATCTCCTGGCGGTAATCCAAAAGGGCATCAGCAGTTTAAAAAGCCAGGTTAAAGAAATTGAAAAAGAGATAACGCATTTTGGCATTACCATGCCCAAGCGACCGGCCGATATTACTGTTACTTTGAATAACCCGAGTTTGGCGACATATTTTTCCAACCCCTGTAAAAATGGGGACTCATGGCACATGCCAAGACAATGTAGTAGCGAAATATCTTAAATTTGCTCATAAAAGACTTGTTTTAATGTCACTCCTGCGTTATAATTGTAGTAGCGAAGCATTGCAGGAGGGCGAGATGTTTCTCAAAAAATCACAGAAAAAATACAAGGAAAAGGGATATGACTACTATGCTTTAACTGAATCCTACCGCGAAGGCAGCAAGGTGAAACACCGTAACATCGCCAAACTGGGCGCATTGAGCCCGGAGCAGGCAGAACGTATCCGTTTGGTGCTGAAAATCCAGCGGATAGATAATGCTTATGTCGGTGACCTTTCGGATGTAGTAGTGAAAAAGCACTACAGGTTTCTCGACGTTGCGGTGATGGATTATTTCTGGAGGCAATTTGAGCTAGACAGCTTCTTCTCTGGCATCCCATATGCTGAGGCCATGGCCCTGAACCACTGCCTGGATCCTTTGACCAAGATCCATATCAAAGAGTGGGCGGAAGCTACCGTTTTGCCAAGACTGCTCAAGACTGAATTTCCAGATGAATATGAGGTCTACCGCGCTCTGGATCAAATTAACAAGCGGGGAGACGAACTGCAACAGCATCTTTACCGGCAGTACATCAAATCAGGCTATGCCGCGGAAAATACTGTCTTCTATGATATCACCTCCAGCTATTTTGAAGGAACAAAGTGTGTCTTGGCAGCATACGGCTATTCACGGGACCACCGGTCCGACCGGAAGCAAGTCGTGATCGCTTTGGTTATTACCCCCGATGGTTACCCCCTTTACTGGGAGGTAATGCCAGGAAACACTCCCGATGTGACCACAGTGTCAGAGTTGCTAGAGAAGATCAAGGTGCGTTTCGGGATTGAAAAATGCCTGCTGGTCTTCGACCGGGGCATGGTTTCTGCAGATAATCTTAAGGCTGTTGCCGCACATAAGTTTACCTATATCTCCGCTATGGACAAAGACGAGATCCGTACGCTTGGGCTCTTGGAACCCGAATTCCCCCAACTGATCACCGGGAACTGGGAAGAAAATCTTCAGGACAAAGGCTTTCATGCCTATAGCAGGAATCTCTTTTACCGGGAACATGTACACGCAGGCGGACGCCATATTCTGGCTTTCAACTCATACCTTTACCGGGAACAACAACAAAGTAGGGAAATACGGCTTAAAAAAGCGAAAGAGTTCCTTGCCGCATACAATCTGGAGCTGAGCCGGGCACAAAAAAGCCGCAACAGGGAAACAACGGAGCGCAAAATCACAAGCAAACTGCGGCACTGGCAGCTGCACAAGGTTTTTGAATGGCAGCTTAACCCTATTGCCATTGAGACGGTAAAAGGCAGGCAGGTGAAATCTTTTGAAATCAGCTACACTGTTAATGAAGAGAAGTTAAATACCCAGGCGCAACTGGACGGCATCCTTTGTTTTGTGACCAACGACACTGCCCAGACCCCGGGGCAGGTCATTCACTATTATCGCCGTAAGAATATCATTGAAGATGCATTCCGTGAGCTTAATAGTTACCTGCGCCCGTTTCACCTGCCCCGTAAAGAAAGGGTGAAGGGCCATGTTACCATATGTGCGCTAAGTGTGAGGTGTGTTACTATATATAGAACACACGTTCGCCTTGGGAGCACAAACAGATTTCGCAGCCCGCACCACTACTTTTAGCCGGCGAACTTAAACCTCATTACCGCCCCCGTATGCCGCAAAACTGCGTCTACTACTACCGTTTGGTGGAAGAACACTTTAAACAGTTAGAAAGGGTCTGGGCAGAGCGCTACCAGGCCAGACTTGGTTACTGCCGTTTATTGTAAGCGATTTTATCTACAAGTACTTTAGAGTGTGGGGATCCGCATTTTGGTTTTGCCCGCGTCAAGTGTGAAGATTGTAATCACGACTAATTACTGGCTTTCTCCTGCAAGTGCAGCTATTATTGCCCCTCTTGCTACCAGAAACGGGTGGTGGAATTTAGCGAATGGCTGTATACAGCGGTATTAAAAAAGGTGCCCCACCGGCAGTGGGTCTTTTCGATACCTAAGAGGCTGAGGATCTATTTCATGTATGACCGCAGGCTGCTGGCCAAACTCAGTCAGTGTGCCTGGAAAGTGCTATCCTTGTATTTAAAGCAGGGTGTAATCTTCGAGGGTGCT
>PWTP01000079.1 GCA_003563865.1 Dehalococcoidia bacterium | reverse complement strand
TTATGTATTTTTCACGCTGCAATGCTAAATTTCAGGTAATCGAAACCGGCCTGGGTGGCCGCCTGGATGCTACTAACGTCATTAAGCCCGAGATTGTGGTATTGACCTCGATAGGGCTTGACCATACCGAGGTACTGGGAGATAGCCTGAGCCTTATTGCTGCTGAAAAAGCCGGCATAATTAAACCAGGTTGCACCGTTGTGAGCGCTAATCAGCCAGAAGAGGCCGCACGTGTTATAAGAACTGTGTGTTTGAGTACCGGCGCCCACCTTATAAACGCAACGGCTGAAGTGAGAATTATCCATAACGGTTATTCAGATGATTGTCAGCTGTTTAAAGTTTCAAGCCGGTGTGGCCATTATGAAGTATCGTTACCATTGCTCGGTAACTACCAGGCCAAGAATTTAGCCTGCGCAATTTCAGCTGTAGAGCAGTTAAACAACCGGGGTTACTGTATAACAAAAAATGATATTAAAAACGGTTTACAACAGGTGCGGTGGCCTGGACGTTTCCAGATTCTCACGCACTCACCATTGATAATTGCCGATGGTGCCCATAATCCCGAGTCAATAAAAACTTTGCTGGAAGCCCTTGAAGTTTATCTAAGCAGCCGGCATTATGACACCCTAAATAGCACGTTAATTTTAGGGGTTTCTGCAGACAAAGACATAACGGGTATGGCAGAGCTGATACATAAGCGATTTGAAAACATCATTGCTACTAAGGCTCATCACCCAAGAGCAATGGCTGCCGGTGTAATAGCACACGAATTTAAAAAACACGGCAAACTCTGCACAGTTACAACAACTGTTAAACAAGCGCTCGAGAGTGCAATCAACTTAACCCCTGCACACGGGCTTATAGTGGTTACCGGCTCCCTGTTTGTAACAGGTGATGCCCTTAACTACTTGAATGCAGGTCGGTAAACTTAAACCGGCTCTATTTCAGGCTGGTGGGCTTCTTCCGGAAGCATAACACCAAGAATTTTTTGCATTGCCAGAGTATGGCAACACCAGTTCCAGGTATCAAAGAAAGAGCAGCCACAGGCCCACTCTCCCTGTTTATAAGTAACGGTATGGGTATTGTTATCGCCTTTTATGGCGACGGTAAAATCATTAAAACTCATGCGGTGGGGCTCACTCGCATACAATTTGGCCTTTTCCACTTTCCCGATCACACTTGACTGCATATCATAACCTCCTTCAATATTTTGGCATCAAATTGTTAGGCTTTGGTGGTTACTCAGTTGTTAAAAGCCACATGTTAATTGTAGCCCGTTTGATAAGACAAAGTCCATAGCCCTTTAGTTAACACCGTGACTGAGGGTATATAATAATTTCAGGAATCTGATTATTCTGAATTTTGGCGATGGCTTTTAACCAAGAATATTAATTAGAACTCCGGCAACAACAGCCGAACCTATCACGCCTGCCACATTCGGCCCCATGGCATACATCAACAGGAAGTTTTTAGGATTTTCTTTCTGGCCAATATGCTGAACTACCCGTGCAGCCATTGGAACCGCTGAAACCCCGGCAGCACCTATAATGGGGTTAAATGGCTCTTTCGAGACGATCTTCATCAACTTACCCATCAGAACACCACCGGCAGTACCACAGGCAAACGCGATAAGCCCCAATGCCAGCACCATCAGTGTTTCTGTTCTCATAACAATTTCACCCGGCATTGATGCCCCGATGCTCAGCATTAATATTATAGTGGTTATGTTAATCAGAGAGTTTTGGGCAGATACCGAAAGCCTGTCGACCACCCCACTTTCACGTAAGAGGTTACCGAACATAAACATGCCTACCAGGGGAGCGCTTTGAGGCACAAGCAATACTACTACAATTGTACTGACAATGGGGAATATAATTCGTTCACGCCTTGATACAACTCTTATTTGAGTGTCCATGTAAATCTGACGTTCCTTCTTGCTGGTCAGGGCACGTATAATCGGTGGTTGAATTATGGCAACCATAGCCATATAGGAATAAGCTGCAACGGCTGCTACCCCCAAAAGTTCGGGAGCCAACCTTGCTGTAAGGTAAACGGTAGTAGGGCCGTCAGCACCACCTATGATAGCAATAGAAGCTGCTTCCTTGAGGCCGAAGTCGGCTATGCCGAAATGCCCCAGTGTTAACGCCCCCAGAAAAGCTATCACAATTCCTATTTGAGCAGCAGCCCCTAAAAGAACCAGCCGTGGCTTTGCAATTAACGGGCTGAAATCTGTCATGGCTCCCAAACCTATGAAAATCAGCTTGGGCAAAATAGTGTATCTCAGCAGCCCGTATTCTATAAAAATGCCTAATAGTCCGGCTGAACCCAGCTCGTCTCCTGCATCTTGAGGTTGAATTAGTAGACCGGTGCCAGGCAGGTTGGCAAGTATTACCCCGGTTCCTATGGGCAACAGGGCATAGGGTTCCCATTTCTTGGTGATAGCAAGCCAGATAAAAACCAGCCCTATAGCTATCATAACCCCGTTAGACCAGCTTAAATCAAGAAATCCGACCTGAAAAAAATCGTTCAAATATTATTCCCCTGAAGCTGCATTATTATTCGTCGGTTTTTCCTCCGGTTCATCGCCACCGGGGAGCCGGGGTATAATAAAACTTGAAATTTTTAAAACTATAGCCAAAAATATCAGGA
>PWTP01000082.1 GCA_003563865.1 Dehalococcoidia bacterium | reverse complement strand
AGAGAGAAGCGAACACTGCCTCAACCGTCGTGCTACCTACACCGTCAGTACTGGCAACAGAGGTGATTAGGTATCGTCTGCCGTCGCCGCATCCGGAGCCGTCTATAGTATACTCGACCTGCCTGCCATTTACGCTCTGGGAGATCATAAATGTTAAAACGGTCATTGCAACAGCGTATACAGGTTGCACGCGGCAGCCAGCCTGCCGATTTACTTATTTCAAATGCCAGAATCATCAACGTTTTTAACGGTGAAATTGAAGAGGGCAACATTGCTATTTGCGGAGAATACATAGCCGGAACGGGTGACTATCAAAAAGGTAACGAAGTTATCGATATTGAAGGCAGGTATGTGGCACCCGGTTTTATCGATGGGCATGTGCATATAGAAAGCTCCATGCTGGACGTCGGTGAATATGCCCGCGCTGTAGTACCCGGTGGTACACTGGGAGTTGTAACCGATCTGCATGAAATAACCAATGTTTTAGGAATTGAAGGCATTCGGTATGTAATTTCAGCCAGCCGGGGCTTGCCACTGGATTTTCACTTTATGGCGCCTTCCTGTGTCCCGGCAGCCCATCTGGAAACCGGTGGAGCCATAATAGCAGCAGATGAACTCGCAGAAATAATGGAGTTGCCCGGTGTTATGGGGCTTGGCGAGATGATGAACTACCCGGGCGTGATCAATGGCATCAGAGGGGTTATAGACAAAATCAGTCTTTTTAAAAGCAGGCGCATAGACGGACACGCTCCCGGCCTGTCGGGCAAGGATTTATCAGCTTATATTTGCCCGGGCATCTATTCAGACCATGAATGCGTATCGCTTGAAGAAGCCCGGGAAAAACTGGCAAAGGGCATGTTTATAATGCTAAGAGAAGGTTCGAGCGAAAAAAACCTTGAAGATCTTCTGCCTCTGGTCACCGACAAGACTTATAAACGGTGCATGCTGGTATCAGATGACCGCAATGCGGCCGATATCTTGAATGAAGGTGATATGAACTGGGTAGTAAACCGGGCAATCTCTCTGGGGCTTGATCCGGTAAGGGCTATACAGATGGCAACCATAAACCCGGCCGAGTATTTTGGCCTGCCGGCAACCGGTGCAATTGCCTCCGGCTATTATGCAAACTTTTCGGTTTTTTCAAGCCTTGCCTCCATTGAACCGGATATAGTCATTTACCGGGGCAAACTGGTTGCATCAAATAAAGTGCCACGGTTTACACCCGGCCCGGAAAGGTTGGAAAGGCCGGTTAACACAATTAATGTTAAACCCTTTGAAATCGAGGCCTTAAAACTTAAACCGAAACAACAGCTGTTTCCGGTGATAAACATTGTGCCTGACCAGATTATTACCCGGAAGACGCTGGAAAAACCCAAAACAGAAGATGGGCTGGCAGTTGCCGATGTTGAGCGTGACATATTAAAAATTTGCGTTGTTGAGCGCCATAAAGCCACCGGAAATATCACCTGCGGGCTGATAAAAGGTTTTGGCCTGAAATACGGGGCAGTGGCAAGCTCGGTGGCCCATGATTCACATAACATAGTTGTAGTTGGTACCAATGATGAAGATATGTATGCAGCCTTAAAAGAGGTTGAAGCAATCCAGGGCGGCCTGGTGGTTGCCAGCAACGGGGCCGTTAACGGCAGGCTCCCATTGCCGGTAGCCGGAATTCTTTCAACCGAACCGGCTGAAAAGGTTGCCAGCCAGCTCAAAAGCCTGGAGCAACTGGTTTATTCCATGGGGGTAAAACTTAAATCTCCGTTTATTACCCTGTCGTTTATGGCCTTATCGGTTATCCCTGAAATCCGCATAACCGATAAGGGCCTGGTTGATGTCGTTAAGTTTGAAATAATCAGTTAGTTTAAAGGGTTTACGGCTTAACCCTGGTAAGAATTTCGCTGTTTGCCCAGGTCAATGTTGGCATGATATTTACGCCGGTGCCATTCCTGGTAGCATGCAAGCCCTTCCTGGTCGGTTAAAACGTTCCAGTAGCGGTAATAATCAGAAACATAGAAACGCGGCGCAAAATCGGTGAACACGGTTATTACTTCATCTGCAACTTTTTCTACCTGTTTGACCGCCAGCGCAGATGCTGCCGGCACAGCCACAATTACCTTCCCGGGCTTCTTTCTTCTGGCCGATTCCACTGCTGCCATCATGGTATAACCGGATGCCAGCCCGTCATCAACAATAATGGCTATCTTGCCGCTGATAACCGATACCGGCCGGCTGGAACGGTAGATAATACTTCTTTGCTGAATATCGTTTCTAACCCGGCTTACCTGGTAGTTTATCTGGGCTTCGTTCAAATTAACGCGTTTTAAAACATCATGGTTTAATATTACCGTGCCATCATCAGAAACCGCGCCAAAACCACCTTCAGGTGCCAATGGAATTGGAATTTTACGGGCTATTATGAGGTCCATAACCGCGTTAAGCTCAAGGGCTACATGGTGAGCCACCGGTATGCCTCCATTTGGGATAGCCATGACAACTACCGGCTGGTTTTTAAACCCGGTAAGCTTTTCCGAAAGCTTTTTGCCGGCATCATAGCGGTTTTCAAATTCAGGCCTGGTATTGGGCGAGTGCATATATAAACCTCAAAATCCGGGGCTATTTCCCCATAATATTTTCTTCAATCAAGCCGGT
>PWTP01000048.1 GCA_003563865.1 Dehalococcoidia bacterium | reverse complement strand
TATAGCCGAAAAACTGCATTGCTGGTGTCACATCGGTAAAGCTGGGATTATCCGGATCACCGGCGTCAGGAAGATCAAGAGCCCTGGCTATAAAGGCAGCCATCTGACCCCGGTTGACCGGCTCATTAGGTCTATAAGTATCATCACCATAACCAGTGGTGATCCCTTCTGCATAGATGGCTTCTATGTAGCCGAAAAACTGCATCGCTGGTGTTACATCAGTAAAGCTGGGGTGATTAGGATCACCGGTATCATTAAGCTTAAGGGCCCTGGCCAGGAAGGCAGCCAGCTGCCCGCGGGTAACAGGTTCGTCGGGCCTGTAAGAGCCGTCGTTGTAGCCGGTGGTAATGCCTTCAGTGTAAACTGCTTCTATGTAGTCGAAAAACTGCATGGGCGGGATGACATCTGTAAAAGTAAAATATTCAGTAAAAGCCTTGATGCAAAAGTTAGCGGTTTTATTATAAGTTAAGTATAGATCATGCCATTCAGAAGCATCATCAAGGCGATAAAAGCTTTCGCCACGGTTAGCAGTGGCCCTGCTGCTGTAATTGGCAAAAGCAATTTCAATAGGGACTGGAAAAGAATGTTTTGGGGTGTTGTACCTTATTATGACTGAAAACTGCTGGCCCACACGCAGGTTAACAGCATGATCAAGGGGTATGGTGTGATAGCCGGCCCACTCCATGGTTCCACTCTGGGTCAGTGCCAGGGTGCCGCTTTCTGGTTTGCCTGATCTAACCCCGGTATGAATCCTGATCTCGTAATTGGTACCCGGCATTACAGCATAGGTGCCCACAGCAAGCAGGTAACCGGAGCTTGTAGCTTCAAATATATTGGCAGCATGAATATGATCATAATTAGGAAAACCGGCACTGTCTATCCATCCCAGGTGGTCGTACTGGTAGATACGACTATAATTGTCTGTTGGTTCAGCATTGTGAAAGGCCGTGGTTAAAGCCCTGGCCAGGGTGTCAGAATATGACAGGTAAAAATAGCCGTCATCACCCCAATCAGAACCCCAACTGTTCCTGATAATCCAGGCCCCGTTACCGGGCGGTTTTTCATTAAAATTATTACGGTCGAAATTGTCGTCCCAGCCAACGATAGCCACGCCGTGGTTGGGGCGTTTATCTTTATCAGGACAATAGAAAGCATTTGTATTCTTGTTAAAAAAGTCATCAGACCAGTGCATTGCCGTGAACAAGGCTCCGTTATCCATCAAAGCTTGCTTGATATCGGCAGTGCTTTCATTGATAAATCTTACTTGTTGGACATGTTTTTCTGGTGGCAGGTCAGGATTAGCCGGATAACTAAGATAAGGGTCTTTGGCCTCGTCAACTGGACCACTCCAACGGGCCAGGTAAGCGATGGACATCAGATCATTTCCCCCCTCACTGGGGGCTAAATCAAAACCGTGCAAACGCATCAGGTTATTTTCTGAAAAATTATTACGCGACCCGGGCAGTAGGTACGATTCCAGGGAAGCATAGCTGGCAAAGGCCCAGCAGCTGTTTAAATCTTTCTGATCTCTAACCTCGGTGAGCCGTCCTTCTTTACGCAGGTCAAACTGATCAGGTTGATCGGCAGACCTTAACACTTCAGGTACATCTTCACGATAGCGCTGAAAGGGCGGGGGAATGTAACCCAAGGGGTTGCCTTGTTCAGTAAACATCATCTCGACGTGGTGGGATTTTTGCCATTCCTCAAAAGCCGGGTTAATCGGAGCTGATCTCAGCTCCATGCCAGTGCTTTCAGCAATTTTGTCCTTTTGCGCACCAACTGTAACAGCCAAAAATACTAATAATAAAATCAAAATTACTGTAACCAAAAAGAGTTTGTTTTGTTTGTAAAGCACTAGTTTACCTCCATGGGTTAATTTCTTGCAAACTTTGTTTGATGAGTTGCCTATATCATTCTTATTCATTTAACAGGCCTATGGCCAGCATCTATGTATCCAAAATTTATGTCATGCATGTAAAAATAATATCTTTAATATAATAACAGGAGTTGAATAAGATTTCAAAGGAATTGTTAAACGAAGTTTTAGTTTTTAATCTCGGAAGGTGAGTACTAGATTGTTGAGCTGGAAAGCACTCTTAAAGCAGGCGGCAAAAACATCTCTGGGTAAGCTTTAGTCCGGGCGCACCATCAAACAATGGACTGCCCAAAAAAGGCAGCCCATTGTTTTAGTCAATACTATATTTTTTTAAAGAGGTTTATCATCTGACACGATTTATTCTTCTTGGGCCGGGTGGTGGAGGCCCAAAGCCCGGGCCAGAAAGGCGGCCATCTGTCCGCGGGTTACATATTGATTGGGTCTAAAAGTCCCGTCCCCATACCCTGTTGTTATACCAGAAGAAGCCAGTGCTTCAATATATGGGAAAAATTGCAGGGTTGGCGCAACATCGGAAAAAGTTTGTGTTGCCGGGGGAGGACTTATTTGCCTCTGATATGACACTTTAACCCCTTTGAATCCTATAGGATGAAAATGGGTAGCAGCTGCAACGTGGGGAACTTCAACCACAAAGCGGTACATGTCATTGTTGTCAATTGTCAAACCACTGAGATTTACTGTACCGTAGTGATTGCTTCCGTCTAAAGATCCCTGTGGCTCTGAGGCACTTTGATCGATATCACTAAACGGGTTATTG
>PWTP01000131.1 GCA_003563865.1 Dehalococcoidia bacterium | reverse complement strand
ATCCTGTCCGGGATTCTCATCAACATAACTCATTTTAATCATGCTTTCAACTAAATCACTGCCAAAATAATCAGCGGCCATGCCTTCACCCTCTTATATATATTTAACGTTTCTATACTTGCTCCATTTCTTTAATACAGTTTCTTAAATCTGCACGTGCTCTTGAAAGAATGCCTTCAACAGATTTTATACTTCTTTTCATAACAATAGAGATTTCCACCACCGACATTTTGTCTATATATTTCAGTAATAATGCCTGACGATAATGCAACGGCATTTTATCTAAAATCTCCTGGATGTATGCTTTTGAAACGATGCCTTCCTCAAGCGTACATGACCCACAGTTTGCGTTTAACATCTCTTCACTATCTTGCCAGTTTTCAACAATATTGTTATCCCTTGACTGTTTTTTACGATAATATTCAGCTACTTTTTTGTGTGATATGCTGTATATCCACGTTTTGATGGTGCTCCGAGCCTTATAGTTTTTAGCCGATTCTATCGCAGCAATAAATGTATCCTGAACAATATCTTGAGCAGCCTGCTGATTCCTGTCCACCTGGTTGAAAACAGACCTGTAGATGGAATCAAAATATGCGTTATACAATTCAGTAATTGCACCACACTCACCTGCTGCTACACCCTTCATAAGATTAATTTCCCTCTCAGATGGCTCCATGCATTGCTCCTAATTTATCAACAGACTATATATATTAGTCAATTAATCATAGCATTGCATGAAGCTGCTTACAAGGCCTCCTCCTTCGGTAATTTTTTATTCTTCCCGTTTTTTGAAAAAATAAACTCCCATGACAGTTAGCAATACCAGGGCAGATACAAGCCCGATTATTAACCACCAGTTTATCCATAGATAACTATTGTAGTTTACAGGTATACCGTTGACTTCTACGGTATATTCACCAGCCCGGGTATCTTGTATGGCAAAGCTGACAATCTTACTCTGGCCAGCCCCAAGTTCTACCTGCATGGTATCAATAATATTCCCATCCAGCTTCAAATCGACAGTCATTGTTCCAGTTTGGCCGCCCCTGTTAGCTACACTTGCTTCCACAACTGCATCTTCACCCACCTTAACTGCAAACACAATCGGTTCCCATAACTTGGTTACTTTTCTTTCAATACCAATCTGGCTAACAGAAAAGTCGGGCGGAGCAGGGGGCTCAGGCGGCATTATAACTGCCAGCAGGCCATATATACCCGGCCTTTCAACTTTTCCGCTAAATTCTCCGATGCCGGCAACAACGTCCTGTTCAGCCTCCATTTCTACCCAGCCGACTTCAATATTGTAATAGTCCATAGTCAGGCTGATAGTATCAGGGGGTAGTTCATCGACAGTGTAACCTATGGTTAACTCAACCACCTGGCTGAAGCTGACATCAGCCGGCTCAAGCGTATAAGCTACTATGGCCTGGACATTTTCCTCCAGGTTCAAGCCGGTGGCTTCACGTATTATTAACATGTCTACTATATTGCCTTCTGAATCAGTGCAGATGGTGCCAGCGCTTATATTGAGTACGCTGCGGCCGTCACCACTGGGAGCTTCAAGATCTTCCAGCAGGCTGCCATCTTCATCCATTGGCACAGAGCTAATCTCACCCAAAAAGTCAACAGTGAAGAACTTTTGCTCCGGTTCCGGTTCAGCCAGCCAGGTTTTGGTAGCCGTATCAGTAACCTGGGCAGAAGCACTTGCCCTGACTACCGTATCACCCGCTTCTGGAGAGGTTATGGTTGCCAGTGCAATTCCATCCGGGTTGGTCTGATTTTCAAAGCTGACAAAACTACCCGGGCCACTTTCTATTTCCCAGTCAAGATCAATGCCTGCAAGCGGGTTACCAAACATGTCGGTAACCAGAGCTGTAAAGGTATGGTCTGTATCAACCGGATTGGTTGCTGTTTCAGGAGTCAACTCCAAATTTACTGCCGGCCCGGCAATCCACATCTTTACGGCTTCTGCATATCTGGAACCGTTCAATATGCTTGCTCTGACTGTGGTTGTTCCGGGTATGGTTGATGTAATTACCGCGGTTGTCTCTCCATTTTCATCGGTAAAAGTAAGTCTGTCAGTTACAAATGAGCCGGGGCCATCAACGATGCTCCAGAACACCCTTTCAGAGGCAACAGGATCACCAAACTCATCAGTCACTGTAGCCGTAAACAAATGCTCATCACCAACTGTATTGGTATCCTCTAAAGGTTCAATGGAAATAAAGTAATTATCTGGAATTATCCAGTCTATAAAGGCTGTGTCAGATATTCCACCTGGAATAGTGCCGCTTATAATTGCTCCGCCAGTAGAATCAGAGGTTACAACGGCTGTTGCCTGTCCGGCATTATTGGTGGTAACAGTAACATCAACAAATTCGCCCGGCCCTACTTCGATATTCCAGGTTACACTGATACCGGAAACAGGGCTACCGTACTGGTCGGTAACTGTAGCGGTTATAGTATGGTTATTATTAATAAGAACTCTTGCATACTCGGGCTGCAATTCTATGCTTAAAATAACAGGTTCCGGTGCCGCTTCGACGGTAAGCTCTGCGGTGTCGGTCAGGCCGTTATAGGTACCGGTTACCTCCCAATCGACTCCGGCATTCTCAGAGGTGTAGACATTATCCAGGAAGCTGCCGCCGGCACCGGCCTCGATGGAAAAGTCGGTGTCATCGGTGACATCGCCTATCAGGTTGT
>PWTP01000156.1 GCA_003563865.1 Dehalococcoidia bacterium | reverse complement strand
TTATAGCTCACATCGATCACGGCAAATCCACACTCGCAGACCGGTTGATTGAATTAACCGGATCTATAGGCCGTAACAAGAACATAGAGCAAATTATGGACAGCATGGACCTCGAGCGGGAAAGAGGAATCACCATTAAAGCCAAAGCAGTCAGACTAAATTACACTGAACCTACCGGAGAGGTTTACCGGCTTAATCTTATTGATACACCGGGGCATGTTGATTTTTCATATGAAGTTTCAAGGACACTGGTCGCCTGCGAGGGTGCAGTGCTGGTTATTGACGCAACGCAAGGCATACAGGCTCAAACTCTGGCAAATATTTATATTGCCATGGAGCACGACCTCGAAGTAATTCCGGTAATAAATAAAATCGATCTTCCGGGCAGTGAGCCAGAACGGGTGCTTGAAGAAATTGAAAATGTTTTAGGGTATAAAGGTGATGATGTCTATTTAATCAGCGCTAAAACCGGGGAAGGCGTTCCCGGTTTACTAAAAGCGGTTATTAACCGTGTGCCGCCACCTTCAGGTAAAGCAGACCTGCCATTACGGGCGCTTATTTTTGATTCCCACTATGATGATTATAAGGGCGTAATAGCTTATTTGAGGGTGGTTGACGGGTTGTTGAAAAAAGGTCAAAAAGTACGGCTTATGGGGCAGGGCACTCAGATGGAAGTGCTTGACTTAGGTTATTTTGCCCCTGAACCAAGGTCGGAAGAAGAACTGCGGGCAGGAGAAGTCGGGTTTATTGCGACAGGTCTGAAGAGTGTAGCTGAGTGCCGCGTTGGAGATACGATTACGTTAACCAAAGGCGGGGCTATTGAACCATTAATCGGATATGAATTACCCAGGCCGATGGTATTTGCCGGCATCTACCCAACTCAGGCAGATGAGTACTCGGAGTTAAGAGAGGCCATAGAAAAATTAAACTTAAATGATGCCTCGCTGGTTTTTGAACCTGAGTCATCTCTGATATTAGGGCAAGGTTTCAGGTGTGGTTTCCTTGGTTTGCTGCACCTTGATATCGTGGTTGAACGCCTTGAGAGAGAATTTTCCTTGTCTTTGGTGGTGACCGTACCGGGTGTAAAATTTATGGTTGCAAAAACCGGGGGTGACGTGCTAACCGTTACCAGCCCGGCAGATTTTCCTGACCCGGGCGAAATAGCTAAAATTGAAGAGCCCTGGGTAAGAATATCGGTAATAACTCCCTCTAATTTCATCGGGGGGTTGATGGATGTTGTTCAAGAATTCGAGGGGGTTTACAGACACACCGAGTATCTTGGACAGTTCAAGGTGTTTGATGAAGCCGGCCAACGGGTAAGGCTTGAATATGAAATGCCGCTTCGCTCTATGCTTACTACGTTTTATGATCATTTAAAAAGCAGAAGCCGGGGTTATGCATCACTTGACCATGAATTCTTGGGCTACCGGGAAGCCAGGCTGATAAAACTGGATGTACTGGTGAATGACATAAAAGTAGATTCATTCAGCCGCATTATTCCCCCTGACAAGGCCCATGAAATTGGTAAACAGATGGTCACCAAGCTGAAAGAAGTTATACCCCGGCAGTTGTTTAAAATTCCCGTTCAGGCGGCGGTTGGGGGGCGTATTGTTGCGCGAGAGGACATTTCTGCCAAACGCAAAGATGTACTATCCAAATGTTATGGAGGAGACATAACCCGAAAGCGTAAATTATTGGAAAAGCAGAAAGAGGGCAAAAAGAAAATGAGGATGATAGGGCAGGTAGAAGTGCCTAAAGAAGCTTTTCTGGAAGTGATGAAGTTAAATTAGGCGAATAGCACCCAGGGCTTCGTATAACAATCTACCCTCTTTCTGGCATGAACTCGAACAGGTTGTTATCAGCCGTTATTCGGGCTGTTTAATTTCAACCATTTCGATTTTGAAGTTAAGATCTTTGCCGGCCAACGGATGATTGGCATCAACGGTGATACCCGTTTCACCAACATTGGTAACGGTGGCAATCAATGTCTGGCCGTCCATTCTTTGCATCTGTAATTGCTGGCCGATCTCAGGCTTCAAATCCGGGGGGAGCTGCTCTTTGTTGACTTCAATTAACATGTTTTCGTTTCGTTCACCATAGGCTTCGGTGTGTGGAATGGACACTGTTTTGGAGTCACCTGTTTTCATTCCGGTCACCGCGTTTTCAAACCCCGGGATTACCCTGCCTTCTCCAATGGTAAACTCAAGGGGTTGGCGGTCGTGAGATGAATCAAACTGAGTTCCATCATTCAGTGTTCCGGTGTAATGAACTTTGACTGTGTCGCCTTTCTTTGCCATTATTTGTTCTTCCTCTCCTTTATATCCTATGACTAAAGCTGCACCCAGTAATACGACTGCAAGCAAGGTCATGCCTTTGATAATATGGGCTTTTTGTTAAGTTTGATCGCTTATTTATCAGGGGGAATTTGAATTTGAGAACTGTTACAAAAATTAGTATCTACATCTAAAGTGTAACATAGACACCAGGGCTTTTGCCACAATAATGGTAGATAATCATTAACAAAATATGAAAAAGTTAATTACCTGCCCTTTTGCTGTTTAAACCTTTCCTGAGATTCAATTATTGCTTTATAAGCTGCGGCTCTATCGCCCCATCCGTCAACACCGATCTTTTTTTCTTCCAACTCTTTATAGACAGTAAAAAAGTGTTCAATCTCTTTCAAAGTGTGCGGGGGGACATCATCAAGGCAGTAAATGTAGTTCCACATAGGGTCTCC
>PWTP01000068.1 GCA_003563865.1 Dehalococcoidia bacterium | reverse complement strand
TCAATGGGTAATAGCCATAACGGCTGCTGGTTTAACGGATACCAATCGGCTTGCTTATCACTAATTCCATTAGGAGATAATGGTAAAGGGTGGTAGAATTAACAGTATAGCACCTCCTTCGAGCAGTGCCCACTTTAATTCTACCCCATTCATGCCTCACCAATGAGTTTGCTCACACTTGGATATTCAGTCCGCGGGAAGTAAGAAGAATAATTATGTAATTGATAACAAGAAGATGAAGTATTACATCGAAATTGGAGATGAGATGAAAGCAATTACCGCAGAAAAGTTCAGAGAAGCTCCTCAAAAAAGGCCGATGGGCGAAAACCCGGTGGAAGATGAGCATTATGCTGGCACAGGGACTGAACAGAAAATGGAATCCGGTGAAGCTAAGCTGATATTACCGTTAGATCAAATTGAGGAGAACAGAGTTGCCGATGACTCGATACATATGTATCTACATGAAATTGGGCTGGTAGCTTTACTTAGTGCACACGATGAAAAAGCACTAGCCAAGAAAATCGAAGCCGGAAAACGCATCCGGCAAATCGAAGAAGGCTTCATCGACGAATATGGCATATCACCCACACCTATTAAGCTGGTACTGCATATGTTGATCGACCTTGGCAGGTCACGGGAAACATTTTACCTCTTGCAGGACGAGCTGGGGATCGAAAAATGCGAATGTTTTAAGAGAGCGGTAACCGATCCAACTATACAAAGAAACCTGATTGACGAGATTGACCAGAATTTCACCCAATCTATAGGCATAAAAACTGGCAAGAGCCCCGCAAAAGTTGAGCAGGAACTTATCAATATATCGCTCAATATCAGGTTGCTGCCAGGGGAAATACTTGTGGCTGTTCCCGGTGAAACCACTTTGGAGCAAATCGAAGCTTTGGCCATAAACCCGGATTTTATTGCCTCCGTGGTAGTGAATGAACAGCAACTGAAATACACCCTTAAGAATATAGAGGTCGAAGCCAAACGCGCTGAAAAACATTTGATTGAAGCCAACCTTAGATTGGTAGTAAGCCTGGCCAAAAAACAAATGGGTGGGGGTATGCCCTTTCTGGACCTGCTCCAGGAAGGCAACATTGGCCTGATGCGTGGTGTGGAAAAATTCGATTACCACCGCGGTTACAAATTCTCCACCTACGCTACTTGGTGGATCCGCCAGGCTATCAGCCGCTCTATTGCCGACCAGTCACGCACAATACGCGTCCCCGTGCATATGATAGAGGTTATTCACAAGTTGCTATCGGTAAGCCGAAATCTTTGTCAGGAATACGGCCGTGAACCAACACCCAGGGAAATCGGCACTGAAATGGACTTGCCACCTGATAAGGTCAGGGAAATTCTTAAATTTTCCC
The DNA here is from genome assembly GCA_003563865.1 of Dehalococcoidia bacterium. Lineage (GTDB taxonomy): Bacteria > Chloroflexota > Dehalococcoidia > Dehalococcoidales > CSSed11-197 > CSSed11-197. The sequence continues at coordinate 1,365 of PWTP01000068.1, read as the reverse complement.
AGTTTACGATTTCACTTGATGCTCCCGTTGGAGAGGAAAATGACGCCGCTTTGGGAGATTTTATTGAAGACCAGAATTGTATACAGCCGCTGGATGCGGCTGCCCACCAGTTGTTAAAAGGAGAAATAGAAGAAGTGCTCTCGAGCCTGACTCTTCGTGAAAGCAGGGTGCTGCAACTCAGGTTTGGGCTCGTAGATGGACGTGCAAGAACCCTTGAAGAGGTGGGTAAAGAATTCAATGTAACCCGAGAGCGTATCCGCCAGATAGAAGCTAAGGCATTACGCAGATTGCGGCACCCAAGCCGAAGCCGCAAATTAAGAGATTATATCGAATAAAATCTTTAAACATTACCAAAAATAGTTGTTACCCAATAACCCTTCAAAATTGGCCCTTCGCTTTCCAAGCAATATTGACTAGTTAAAAATGCGTCAGAATGTTTATCGTGCTCACCCGAATCAATACTCGATAAGACTAGCGTTTTGGATGAAAGCGGCTGTTCTTGTTGAGCGATATTCTCCATTAGCAGGTAAAAATACCGCATACTCGAATATTAGTCTTCGCTATCGAGCTCTATCAAGATATAGTCAGAGCTTGCAGTTACCCGAAAAGTAACCACAGGGCTTTGGAAACCAATTTGAACCGTCTCCACACGTTTAAATTCATACAATGCATATCCAACTAATGGATCTAGCAGTTGTGCAATGAAATTTTGACTTTGGATTGATTGAGTCAGGTCTGTTCCAGTAGTCCGGGTGCTTAAGTCGGTTGCTATTCTGATCGATTTTCGCTCATATAGCGCGGAGAGTGCGGGGTTTTCGGCAATGTCATCCATGCTTATGGTAACCAGGTTTTCCTGGTTGTCGAAAAGTTGTCGCCTGTCTATGAGCTCCCGAACGGCCGTATAATAACCGGAAATAGCGGCTCGTATTCCATTTTCAATATCTCTTTGGGCTTGGAGGGGAACAATTTCATGTATTGTAACCAGAGTTTTAACATGAGCAGAAGAAATTCCGGATACCATTTTCAGCAAGTTGCCTACATCGACCCCGTTATTGTCAGCCCTTTCTATACTAGTGAAAGCATTATCCAGTGATGTACTGTATAGTTTCGCGGCTGTTTTAATATCATCTGTGCGATCTTTTTCAGCTAAAGCTACCATCTCATCAAGCCTTTTACCGGCAAATTCGAGCCATAACTCGGCACCTTTCGCATCATCTGATAACACCAATCTTAAAGACTCGGTGCCCGTTTTAACAGCATGAAGCGCATCACCCGGTAAACTGCTTTGTGAAGCATATACAATTCCGGTGCTTGTTAAGAGAGCCATTATTATTACAGCTGCAATTAAACCTTTCATGTTGCATA
>PWTP01000010.1 GCA_003563865.1 Dehalococcoidia bacterium | reverse complement strand
TGATATTTTAGAGAACCCCGGTGTATTGAAACAGATAATTGAAGAGTTCGAAAAGGACAAAGGTTAGGCAGAAATCACTCCGGCCGACATTGTAAAAAAACGACATAACCTGTTCGAAGGCTTTAAGCATTTGGAAGCAAAAATAAAATGGGAGTAGCAAATGAAAAATGAATATGATGTGATAATAATCGGTGGAGGACCTGCAGGCCTCACTGCGGGCATCTACACGTCAAGGGATTATTTGTCTACACTTATTATTGAACGAGCCCTTATTGGTGGGAATATAACCAATGCAGAAGAAGTTGATAATTATCCCGGATACCCTGACGGCATTAACGGATTTGATCTCACTGCAAAAATGCATGCTCAAGCTACTAAATACGGAGCCGAAACTTTAACCGCGGATGTAACCGGAATCAATCTCGATGGAAACCTTAAAAATGTTCATTTAACCGACAGCATCATTACCGGCAAAGCTGTTATCGTTGCCAGTGGCACTGAAAGAGTTAAACTGAATGTTCCGGGTGAAAAAGAATTTATTGGCCGCGGGGTTTCTTATTGTGCCACTTGCGATGGTCCTTTTTTTAAAGATAAAAATATAGCGGTTATTGGAGGTGGCAACGCAGCTCTTTATGAAGCAATGCATTTATCTAAATTTGCCGATACAGTAACCATAATACACCGGCGTGACACTTTTCGGTCAACTAAGGTGGTTCAGGATAAAACCCTAAACATTTCCAAAATTAAAGTTCTTTTAAATACCGTTGTCGATTCTATCGAAGGCGAAGATAAGGTTAAACGGCTGGTTTTAGCCAGTACTGTTAATGGTTCAAGGGCAAATTTGGATATTGATGGCGTGTTTATTGCTGCCGGTTTACGGCCTAACACCCAATTTCTGCAGGGACTGGTTAAATTGGACAAACAAGGCAGTATAGCTGTAAACCAAATAATGCAAACCAGTGTTGAGGGTATTTTTGCTGCAGGAGATGTGCGTATTCAATCAATCCGGCAGGTTGTGGCCGCAGCAGGCGATGGCGCTCAGGCAGCGTTTCACGCCAGGAGCTATCTCGAAAAATAGATTTTTGAGTATAAATATTGTTACGCTATAATAGGGGTTGGAGATAGATATGAAAGTAGTTTTTTTAAGAGATGTACAAGGTTCAGGCAAACAGGGAGATGTAAAAGAAGTTGCCGATGGATATGCCGTCAATTATCTCATCCGTCAAAAATTAGCACTACCGGCAACAGATAAAAACTTGGCCCGTCTTGAAGCCCAAAGGAAAGCAGAAGCCGATAAAGAGGCAGCAATTGAAACACAGTTGGCTGAGAAAGCAGGCGAAATTGAAGGCAAAACAATACAGCTAACCGCCAAAGTCGGGGCAAAAGGAAAACTTTATGGTTCGGTTACCAGCGCTGACATTGCCAGTGAACTAACCAGGGTTTACAGCATCTCACTTGATAAGCGTAAAATTGAACTTGCTGAGCCAATACAGAAACTGGGAACGTTCGAAGTGCCCGTTAAGCTGGCTAAAAATCATACCCCCAAAATAAAGGTAACTGTTATCCCTCAAGAGGAGCAGTAGGCAGTGAATGACCTGCGTTTGCCACCCCATGATATTGACGCCGAAGAAGCAGTTAACGGTTCACTGCTTATTGACGGCAAGGCTATCTATGAAATAGCCAGTTTTTTATATCCGGAAGATTTTTACAACCCGGCCAACAGACATATCTATCATGCGTGTTTGAACCTTTATCAACGGGATGAAGCCATTAACAAAATTACTGTGGCTCATGAACTCGAAAGGCTTGGTAATCTTGAGAAAAGCGGTAACGCAGCTTATCTCGGCCACCTGATTTCAATTGTTCCGACTTCACTTGAAATTGTGCAATATGCCCGCATTGTGCAGCGCCTTTCAATAATGCGTCAGCTTATCGGGGCATCTGAAAAAATTGCTGCTATCGGTTATAGCGCTGAAAGTGATGCAGTCAGTGCACTTAATAAAGCTGAGGATATTCTTTTTAAACTGCGCTATAATCGCAGCGCTGTAGATTTTGTCCACATTAGAGAACTGCTTGAAAAGTATTTCGAAACACCTTCTGAAGAAGAAGAGAGAACCAGCCAGGTCAAATCATCAATTCACTCGGGCTTTACAGGCCTTGATGAATTATTGGGTGGCTTCCAGCGTTCTGACCTGATTATTGTAGCCGGGCGCCCCAGCATGGGTAAAACCAGCTTTGCCCTGAACATCACACGAAATGCTGCAGTCCTGGAGCGTGCATGCACCGCTGTTTTCAGCCTTGAAATGAGCCAGGAATCACTGGTTAGCCGGCTTCTGTCGGCAGAGAGTGGAGTCAGTGCTAATCGTATAAGACTCGGTTTGTACCAGAATATTCAGGATGAGTATGAAGGACGCATAATGGATGCTATCGGCACACTTAGCGAAGTGCCCATTTATATAGATGATTCACCCCAGTTACGCATGCTTGAAATGCGCAGCAAAGCCCGCCGCTTACACTATGAACACGGGTTGGATCTTATTATTGTTGATTACCTCCAACTGCTACAAGGAGATACCCGCACCGAAAATCGTGTGCAGGAAATGAGCTACATATCAAGGGCTCTTAAAGGCCTGGCCAGGGAGCTTAATGTGCCCGTTATCGCTGTATCCCAGTTAAGCCGCGGGGTTGAATGGAGGCAATCACATGTTCCCTTGCTGGCTGATCTTCGTGACAGTGGTAGCATTGAGCAGGATGCAGATGTTGT
>PWTP01000149.1 GCA_003563865.1 Dehalococcoidia bacterium | reverse complement strand
TCTGTTATTGCCAGTAGCTGTAACATTGGAGAAAATTGTAAAATTAATGGGGCTGTAATAGGAAGTGATGTCGTCATTGCCAGCAACCTGGCCATATCCAGTGGCAGCCGTATATATCCACTTTCTGAGGTTAGATGAACCCTTAAAGAAATAAGCAAGTAATGATAATAAACAAATGGTGAACATATTTTGATTGACAGACTGGAAAATGTTGTAGCCCGTTATAAAGAACTGGAGCGTGAAATAGCTTCTCCAGAGGTTGCTTCAGATCACAAGAAGCTTCAAGAAGTGGCCCGGGAGCGCGCCAGCCTGGAAGGGTTGGTGGAAAAATATTATGCCTATCAAGATGTTATGAAAGAACTGGAAAATACTGAAAACATGCTTAAACAATCGATAGATGAAGAATTGAAGCAATTGGCTGAAGATGAAATAGAGAACCTGAAACAAAAAGCTTCTAATCTGGAGCATGAGCTTAAATTGTTTTTATTGCCCAAGGACCCCAACGATGAGAGAGATATTATTGTAGAAATCCGGGCCGGTACCGGAGGGGATGAAGCCGGTTTGTTCGCAGCCGACCTGTTTAGAATGTATACGAAATATGCTCAGATACAAAACTGGAAAACCGATATAATCAATATCAATCAAACCAGTATCGGAAGCATCAAAGAAGTCGTATTTGAAATAAAGGGCCGTGGCGCTTATAGTCGCCTTAAATACGAAAGTGGTGTGCACCGTGTTCAACGGGTTCCATATACTGAATCTTCCGGCCGTATTCACACGTCAACCGCCACCGTAGCTGTCTTACCTGCAGTAGATGATGTTGAAGTAGACATAAAGCCTGATGAAATGCGCACCGATATTTTCCATGCCGGAGGCGCAGGCGGGCAGAATGTAAATAAGGTCGCTACAGCAGTGCGTCTGACACACTACCCATCAGGCATTGTTGTCATTTGTCAGGATGAACGTTCTCAGTTAAAAAACCGGGTTAAAGCCATGTCGGTTCTTAAGGCCAAATTGCTTGACATGGAAAGAAGAAAGCAGGAGAATGAGATTGTGGAACAAAGACGCTCACAAGTTGGTACCGGTGAGCGGGTTGAAAAAATTCGTACTTACAATTTTCCTCAGGACCGCCTTACCGACCACCGGATTGGGCTTTCAATGCATAATTTGGAAAAAATAATGGAAGGCAATCTGGATGAGTTATTCGACGCAGTAGCCACTGAGATACAAACCCGGGCTCTGGAATCGGAGCTTGATTGAAGCTGGCTGATGTCTGGCAGCAAGCAGCTGTCACCCTGTCCGGAGCAGGGTTTGACCTGTCGGAACTGGAAGCCGAGGTTATTCTCCGGCATGTTCTAAAAATTTCAAGGGTAGAGTTATTTTCTTCACTTAATAAAGAAATCGAACCGGAAAAGTATATTGCTTTTCAACAATTACTGGACCAGCGCCTGAGAAAACGCCCGGTAGCTTATATAACCGGTGTTAAGGAGTTTTATAATGTTGAATTGTATGTTGATGAAAGAGTTCTTATCCCCAGGCCTGAAACAGAGTTACTGGTTGAAGAAAGCCTCTCAATTATAAAAAACAAAGCCAACCCGCTGGTTTGCGATCTGGGTACCGGGAGTGGTGCAATTGCAGTTACTCTGGCAGTCAACCATCCCAAGGCCAAGGTCTATGCCATTGATATTTCACCTGAAGTTTTGAGAGTAGCCGGTATCAACCGGGATAAATACCAATTGGAAGACCGGGTAGTGTTGGTTGAGGGAGATCTGCTAAGTGCCTGCCCTGAACCGGTAGATATTATTGCAGCTAATCTTCCTTATGTGAAGAGTGATGATCTGGCTTTATCTGCCTTTGAGCCAATATCTGCTCTTGATGGGGGAAGAGATGGGTTGGATATAATACAAAGACTGTTATTACAGTTTACCCTGTACCTGAAATCTGGTGGCTCGCTGCTCCTGGAAATCGGTTGCGGCCAGGATGTCCGGGTGCAGGCATTTATTTCTAATCGTTGCCCCGGATATCAAGTTAGCGTTAAAAATGATCTTGCCGGTATTCCCCGTGTTTTAATTGTTACCTCTGTTTAACTATCAACTAAAAGATATTATTTAGCCTCTTCTCTTTCGGTTTGATATTCCTTAGCCACCTTTTGAGTGATGTGGGCCGGCACTTCTTCGTAGTGGCTGAATTCAAGTCCAAACCTGCCACGCCCCTGCGTTATTGATTTGAGATCAATGGCATATCTTTGCACTTCTGCCAACGGAACATTGGCTTCGATAATATTCATTTCGCCATCAGGGGTAATGCCGTTAACCCTGGCACGCTTGGTATTCAAATCACCAACAACATCACCGGTATTATCACCGGGTATTACCGCTTTCAAGCTCATTATTGGCTCAAGTAATACCGGGCCGGCAGCCTGCATCGCCTTCTTATAAGCTTGGGAACCGGCGATTTTGAAACATATTTCTGAAGAGTCAACCGGATGATAGCCCCCATCATAAACGGTAGCCTTTACATCAACTGTAGGGTAGCCGGCAATTACCCCCTCTTTCTGGGCTTCTAGAACTCCTTTTTCCACAGCCGGTATGTAATTCTTTGGTATCGTTCCGCCCACAACTCGTGAACCAAATTCGTTTCCACTACTGCGGGGCAGGGGTTCAACTTCAAGCATAACATGACCATATTGACCGTGCCCTCCGGATTGCTTTTTGTGTTTATGTTCACCGGTACTGGTGCGAGTGATGGTTTCTTTATAAGGGACCTTC